>NZ_JAIQLH010000410.1 GCF_020037025.1 Streptomyces huiliensis
GGGCGGCCGGGCGGCGCCCCGCCCGGGGACGTGCGGGCGACCGCCCCGCTCGCCGCGCTGGTCGCCGCGCTCACGGGCGACGGTCCGGCCGCCGCGGGACCGCCCCTCACCGTGACCGCCATGGGCCGGCGGCACGCATACCGCTGCACCGTGTACCGGGAGGGCTGACCGTGGACGACGCACCCGACACCCCGCTGGACGTCCTCGCCGGGCACCGCCGTGCCGGCCGGGGCGACCGGCCGGCGCTCGCGGACCGGCGGCGCTCGGTGACCTATGCCGAGCTCGAACGGGAAGTAGTCGACACGGCACGGGAGTTGGAGAGCGCCGGCGTCGGGCCGGGCGTGCCCACCGCCGTCGTGCTCACCTGTCTGCTGGAGTCCGTGGCCGAGTTCGCCGCCGCGCTGTCGCTGGGGGCCGCCGTGCTGGTGCTCCAGGAGCGCGCCGGCGGTGCGGAGCGGGCGGCGGCGCTGGACGACTTCGGGGCCGAGCTGCTCGTCGTCGACGGGCGGGTGACGCGGCTGCGGCCGGCCGGGCGGGACGTGAGGGGGCAGGCGTTCGCGGTCGCCAGTTCGGGGACCGGCGGCCGGCCGAAGGTGATCTCGCGGGAGTGGCCGGGCACGTTCCGCAACTCGGCCGTGTTCGCCGGCGAGGTGGGGCTGGACGCCGACGACGTCGTGCTCACCACCAGCCCGCTGGGCCACAGTTACGCGATCGAGGCGGGCACCCTCGCCGTCCTGGCGGCGGGCGCCTGCCAGGTGGTGCCGTCCGGCCCGCTGACCCCGGCCCGGGCCGCCGCCCTGGCCGGGCGGCACCGGCCGACCCTGCTGCAGACGGTCCCGCTGGTCCTCGACTGGTGGGGGCGCGGCGGCGTGCCGAACGCGGGCCGCTGGAAGCGGTGCGTCAGCGCGGGCGAGGCCCTGCCGGCCGCCGCGGCCGGTCCCTGGCACGACGCGGGGGTCCCCGTCCTCGACCACTACGGCAACTCCGAGCTGGGCCAGCTCACTCTCGGCCCGGCCGGCGGCGTGGGTGTCGGCCGGCCGCTGCCCGGCGTCGGGCTGCGGGCCGGTACCGACGGGCCGGAGCCGGTGAGGGCCCGCTTCCCCGGCCTCTCCCCCGTCCGGATGCGCGCGGGCCGCGCCGTGCCGCTCGCCGACGCGGACGGCTGGGTCGCCACGGGCGACCTCGGCGTGCTCGGCGCCGACAGCGGCCTCCGGCTGGCCGGCCGCGCCGACGCGCTCATCAACGTCGCGGGGAACAAGGTCTCGCCCGCCGAGGTGGAGGCCGTCCTGCGCGGCCTGCCCGGGGTCGGCGACTGCGCCGTCGTCGGACGGCCGGGACCGGGCGGCGGCGGGACGCAGGTGTGGGCGTTCGTCGAGGCCGACGCCCGCGACTTCGACGCGGCGGCCCTGCGCCGCCGGGCCGGCGAGCTGCTGACGCCCGTGAAGGTGCCCGCGGTGATCCGACGGGTCGACGCCCTGCCCAGAACGCCCAGCGGCAAGATCCGCCGCGGCCCGCTGCTGACGGACGACGGCGGCTGACCGCGGTCGCCCGTACAACTCTCCCACCGGCGAAAGGGAACCGAAGATGACCGACGCTGCCACCCCCCGGCTGCCCGACCGCGACGACGTGATGAAGCTCGTCACGACCGTCCTCGCGGAACGCCCCCACCTGCCCGACCGGCTCGACGCGAGCACCACCCTGGACGAGATCGGGATGGACTCGCTCGACCTGATCGTGGTGTTCTCCCGCTTCGAGGACGCGTGGGGCGTGCCCTACAGCGAGGAGGAGACCGACTGGACGGTCTTCGACAACCTCGGACACCTGGCCGACACCCTGGTCGCCCGCGCCCGGGCCGCCACGCGGGAGCCGCGGTGACGGGGACGGCCGCCGCCGCGCCCCGGTTCGACCCCGGCGCGGCGCTGGGCTGGGGGGACGTCGCGCTGGACGGGCTGAACTGCGTGCTCCGCTGCGTCGAGGCGGTGCTGCGGTTCCGCGGCCTGGGCCCGCTGGCGGTCGCGCGGGCGCTCAACGGCCCGCTCGACCCAGTGGGCCGGGACCTGGCCAAGGACTTCGACGGCTGCCGGGTGACGTACCGGACGGCGTTCGACGACGGCGCGCGCAACGTCCCGTTCGTGCTGGAGCGACTGGCCGCCGGGGAGCCGGTGATGGTGCTGCCGGACCGGTACCACCTGCCCGGCGACGTGTACGAGGGCCGCTTCCACTTCCACGACCACGCCGTGCTGGCGGTCGGCTGGTCCCCGGCGGACGGCGTGATCACGGTCCTGGACACGGACGCCGACCCGGCCGACGGCTTCCGGCGGCGCTGGACGCTGACGCCGGCGCTGCGGGCCCTGTTCACCTGGGTGGGCACGGTGGCGGTCACCGGCCCGCCGGACGGGCGGGACGCGGAGGCGTACCTGGGCGGGCGGCTGGACCGGGACACCGCGCTGCTGTCGGCCGGCGCGCGGGCGCTGCGCGTCCTCTTCGACGAGCTCGGCGGGCGCGCCGCGGGCGGCCTCGGTCCGGTGCCGGCGCGGGCGCTGCACGTGCTCGTCCTGGGCGACCTCCAGCCGCAGTTGTTCCTGTACGCGCAGGCGCTGGGCCCGCCGGACGGCCTCTCCCCCGCCGTGGCCGCGGTGCGGACGGCCGCGCTGGACGCCCGGCTGCGGGCCAAGCGGCTCGGCACGGCCCTGATCGCGGCGCACGAGCAGCCGGATCCGGCCGCGGTGTACCCCCGCGTGCTGGAGTTGGGGCGCCCGCTGCTCGCCGCGCTGGACCGGCTGCGGGAGGCGATGGTCGCCGCGGGCGGCCGGGAGGATCCCCCGGATCCCGGGGCGGCGGCGCGGCTGCGGGCCCGGTTCGCGCACATCGAGGACACGTGCTTCCCCGTCCGGGAGGCGCGGTGAGCGGCCGGGCCGCCCTGGTGACCGGCGGTTCCGGGCCGTTGGGCCGGGCCGTCGCCCAGGCGCTGGCCGCCGCCGGCCACGCGGTCGCGGTGCACGCGCACCGCGACGTGAAGGCCGCGGCGGACACGGCCGACGCGCTGCGGGCGGCGGGCGGGGCCGCCGTGGCGGTGGCGGCCGACCTGTCCCTCCCGGACGGCGGGACGCGGGCGGTCGACGCGACCGTCGCGGAGTTCGGCCGGCTGGACGCGCTCGTCGTCAACTCCGGCGTCCACCGGGACCGGCTGCTGCTGGACGTGCCGGACGACGAGTGGGAGGAGCAGCTGGCGGTCAACCTCGGCGGGGCGTTCCGCTGCCTGCGGGCCGGGGTGCGGGCGATGCTGCGGCGACCCGGCGGGCGGGTGGTGCTGGTGTCGTCGGTGGCCGGGCTGCGCGGGCAGCGGGGCCAGGCGGCGTACGCGGCGGGCAAGTCGGGGCTGCACGGGCTGGCGTGGACGGTCGCCCGGGAGTACGGGCGGTACGGGCTCACCTGCAACTGCGTGGCCCCCGGCCTGGTCGCCGGGACGCCCGCGCACGACGGCCTGCCGGCCCGGGCGCGCGAGGACGTGATGCGCCGCACCCCGCTGGGCCGGCCGGCCCGGGCCGAGGAGGTCGCGGCGGTCGTGGCCTTCCTGTGCTCCCCCGCCGCGTCGTACGTGACCGGACAGGTGATCGCGGTGGACGGCGGGCTGACGGTGTGAAGCGGTGACGGACGGCGTGAAGCGGTGTCGGACAGTGTGAAGCGGTGTGAAGCGGTATCAGGCGGACGGCGAGCAGGAGGACGAGTGACCGGACGAGTGCTGTTCTTCCCCTGGGGCTGGGGCGGCGGCGCGGCCTACACCGGCCGCTGCCTGGTCCTGGCCGCGGAACTGGCCGCGGCGGGCGCCGAGGTGGCGTTCGCGGACTGCGGCATCCCCGCGATGGTCCGGGAGGCCGGGTTCCCGGTGCTGGACTCCGGGCCGGACGCGCCGCGCCCGCCGGCCCGGCACCCGATGCCGCCGTACCTGCCGTTCGCCGACGTGGAGCGGGTGTTCGCCGTCGCGGCGGGGTTCCACCGGATCGACCGCGTGCGGGGTCGGCTGGCGGCGGACGCCCGGCTGGTCGAGGAGTTCCGGCCGACGGCGGTCGTCGTCGACATGTGCCCCACGGCCGCGCTCGCCGCCCGCGCGGCCGGCGTCCCGGTCGTCTCGCTCGCCGATGCGGACTTCGTCA
>NZ_JAIQLH010000411.1 GCF_020037025.1 Streptomyces huiliensis
CGGTCGTCTCGCTCGCCGATGCGGACTTCGTCACCCCGCGCGCGAACGGGTGGATGCCGTGGTCCACCGTCGCGCCGCGCGACCTGCTGCCGCACCCGTCGAGCCTGCCCGTCTGGGACGAGGTGTCGCGCGGGCTGGGTCTCGGCCCGGTGGCGCGGGCGGAGCACCTGCTGTGGGGGGACGTCACCCTGGTGTCGGGCCACCCCGGGCTCGAACCGCTGGACGGGCCGCCGCACCGGGGCGCGCTGCACTACGTCGGCCCGCTGTACTGGAACCCGCCCTGCGCCGCCCCGGAGCCGCCGCGCACGGACCGGCCGCGCGTCTACGTCACCATCGGCAGCGGCGGGAACGTGGCCCGCCGGGCGCTGCAGAACGTCCTGGACGCCTGCGCGGACCGGCCGTGGACGGTGTACGTGTCGAGCGGCTTCGCCTTCGAGGGCGGCCTGGCGGTGCCCGAGAACGCGGTGGTGGCGGGCTTCACCGGCCTGGACGCGCCGCTGGCCTGGGCGGACGTGGTGGTGAGCCACGGCGGTTCGGGGACGGTGCTGGCCTCGCTGCTGCACGGCAAGCCGTCGGTCGTCATGCCGTTCATGTCCGAACAGGAGTTGAACGGGAGGCAGTTGGTGGAGTCCCCCGGCGCGGGCGTGCTCCTGCGGACCAGCGCGACCACCCCGCACGGGCGCCTCGCCTTCACCGACCGCTCCTCCGGCCCGGCCACCGAGCCGTACGTGCCGGTGGACGACATCCTGCGGGGTGTCGAGGACGTCCTCGCCGACCCGGGGTACACCGAACGGGCGGCCGCGTGGGGCGCCCGGCTGCGCGCGCTCCGGGAGGCGGCGGACCTCGTCGGCCTGGTCCGCTCCGCCGCCGCGCCGGCCGCGGGGGTGCGGCGGTGAGCGCGGGGCCGGTCGTCGGCCTGCTGGGCTGCGGGCGGATCGGCGCGCTGTACGCCGAACACCTGGCCGCGCTGGGGCCGCACCGGCTGGTGTGCGTGGATGTCGCTCCGGAACGCGCCGAGGCGCTGGCGAGGAAGGCCGCCTCGGGTGCCGTCGCCGATTCGGTCGCGACCCTCCTGTCCCGGGGCTGCGACGCCGCCCTGGTGACCGCGGCCACCACCAGCCACCCGGAACTGGTCGAGGAGCTGATCGCGGTGGGCGTGCCGACGCTGTGCGAGAAGCCGCTGGCCGTCGATCCGGCGACGACCGAGGCGCTGGGCCGGGCGGCGGAACGGCGCGGCGTGCCGCTGTGGGTGGGCTTCCAGCGCCGCTTCGACCCCGGTTTCGCCGCCCTGCGGAACCGCGCCGCCGCCGGCGACCTGGGCCGGACGCTCGTCCTCCGGCTGGTGTCGCACGACATGACCCCACCCCCGTTCGCCCGCCTCCGCGAGAGCGGTTCGGTCTTCACCGACCTGATGCTGCACGACTTCGACCTGGTGCGGTGGCTCACCGGCCGGACGGTCGTCCGGGTGACGGCCGACGGCGCGGCGCTGTCCTGCCCCGAACTGGCGGAACTCGGCGACTTCGACACGGTCACGGCCATGCTCCGGCTCGACGACGGCACCCTCGCGGTCCTCTCCGCCGGCCGCCGGCAGCCGCTGGGCTACGACGTGCGGGCCGAACTGCTGGGCGAGCATGGCAATCTGGAGGCGGGCCCCGCGGGCACGGCCGAACCCGGCGCGGCCGACGCCCCCGCCCCCCGCTTCCAGGGCTACTGGGACCGTTTCGCCACCGCCTACCGCGCCCAGCTCCGCGCGTTCCTCACCACCGCCTCCGGCGGCCCGCCCGACCCGGCCGCGGGCGGCTGGCACGACTCCCACGCGGCCCTGCGCTGCGCCCTGGCCGCGGAGCGGTCGGCCGCGGGGGGTTCGGTTCCGGTGGCGCCGTGAGCGGGTCCGCGCGAGCACTCGGGACGGCCGGCGGGGGCGGGCTC
>NZ_JAIQLH010000412.1 GCF_020037025.1 Streptomyces huiliensis
GCCGCCGACGCGGCGGCCCGGCAGTTCGCCGCGCTGCTGACGGCGCTCGGCCGGGCGGGCGGGGAGCCGGGGCCGCGCGGGGAGCTGCCGGAGGCCCCGCGCGACGAGTGGCACCGGTTCGCGTCCGACGTCCGCGCGGAGCTGTTCCCGCTGCTCTCCCCCGCCGGGCGGGCGCGGGCCGGGCGGGAGCTGACGGCGGCCGAGGAGCTGCCGTACGTGTCGGGCGCCCTGGTCCACGGCGACCTGGGCGGCGAGAACGTGCTGTGGGAGACGGAGGACGGGCTCCCCGTGCTGCGCGGGGTGGTCGACTGGGACGAGGCCGCGATCGGCGACCCGGCCGTGGACCTGGCGGCGGTCGCCGCCTCGTACGGGGACGCGTTCCTGCGGCAGGTCGTGGCCCGCGGCGGTCCGGCCCTCCGGGAGCCGGCCGGCCGGGTGCCGGCGATCCGCGGCACCTTCGCGCTCCAGCAGGCGCTGTCCGCGCTCCGGGACGGGGACGCGGCGGTGCTGGCGGACGGGCTCGAAGGGTACGGCCGCCTCTGAGCGGGGTCAGGACAGCGCGCCGAGCCCTTCCCGCAGCTCGTCGGCGTTCATGACGGGGATCAGCTCGACCTCGGCCTCCATGTCGAGGAAGAACCGCTCCAGGAGCGCCGGCATCTGGGAGGAGTCCCGCATGTCGAAGACCAGGAGGCAGGTGCGTCCGCCGTCCATGCAGGTGAAGTAGGCGGCTTCGGGGCGGACCTGTTCGAGGATCTCCTGGACGGTCGCCCCCATGCTGCCGTTCCTGATCGCCTCGTTGGCCGTGTGGGTGTCCATCCGGGCCCTGAGCAGAGTACGCATGGCCTTCTCCTTCGCCACGGCGTGCCGCACCCGGCGCTCGGGTTCCGCGCCGACCGGAGCGCGGGACGTCCCTTCCACCGTCCCTCCGGGGCCGCCGGGGAGGCAAGAACGGCCCCCGGCGAGTACCGGCCACACCTCGGCTCAACCTGACCTGTACATGACCGCACAGCGGTGGTGGCATGTCTCGCGCAGTCACTCGGCGGAGCAGCTGGAGGCATCCCCATGTGGAAACCGGCACTCATCGGCACCGCGGCCGTGGCGTTCGCCGCCACCGCCCTCTCCCCCCAGGCGACGGCGGCCGAGGGCGCGCCGCCACCGGGCAGGATCCAGATCGACGTGGTCTCCGTCAACGGCTCCGGCTGCCCGGCCGGGACCGCGGCCGTCGCCGTGGCCGGGGACAACACGGCCTTCACCGTGTCCTACTCCAACTACCTGGCCCAGGTCGGCCTCGGCTCGAAGCCCACCGACTTCCGCAAGAACTGCCAGCTCGGCCTGAACGTCCACGTCCCGCAGGGCTACACCTACGCCATCGCCAGAGCGGACTACCGAGGCTTCGCCCACCTGCAGAGCGGGGCGACGGGCCTGGAGAAGGCGAGCTACTACTTCCAGGGCATGCAGCAGACGACGTCCGCCAACCACCGCTTCAGCGGCCCGTTCAGCGACGACTGGCAGACCAGCGACGTGACGGACTTCGACGCGCTGGTCTACGCGCCCTGCGGAACCCAGCGGATCCTCAACGTCAACACCGAGCTGCGGGTGAGCGCCGGCAGCTCGGACCCGGCGTCGACCACCAGCTTCATGGCGATGGACTCGGCCGACGGCAGCGTCAACACCCTCTACCACTTCGAGTGGAAGCAGTGTTCCTGAGCCGTTCCTCATCCGTGCTTCCGGGCGCGGCGCAGTGGGAGGGGACTTCATGCGCGGACGCACCAAGCTCAGACCGGCCGTGCTCGGCGGCGCCGCGGCGGCCCTGCTGACCGTCGTCGCGGTCCCGCCGGCGGGCGCCGCCCCGATCGGGGTGCCGCCGCCGGACAAGGTCGTGATCGACGTGGTGACCGTCAACGGTTCGGGGTGCCCGGCGGGGACCGCGAACGTGGCGGTGTCGCCGGACAACACGGCCTTCACCGTGTCGTACAGCAACTACGTGGCACAGGTGGGCGTCGGCTCCAAGCCGACCGACTTCCGCAGGAACTGCCAGCTCAGCCTGAACGTCCACGTCCCGCAGGGCTTCACGTACGCGGTCGCGCGGGCGGACTACCGCGGGTTCGCGCACCTGGAGAAGGGGGCGAGCGGGCTGGAGCGGGCGAACTACTACTTCCAGGGGATGCAGCAGACCTCGTTCGTCAACCACCACTTCACGGGCCCGCTCAACGACAACTGGCAGACGTCCGACACCACGGACATCGACGCGCTGGTCTACGCGCCCTGCGGCGCGATGCGCTACTTCAACATCAACACGGAGCTGCGCGTGGACGCCG
>NZ_JAIQLH010000413.1 GCF_020037025.1 Streptomyces huiliensis
CGCGATGCGCTACTTCAACATCAACACGGAGCTGCGCGTGGACGCCGGCACCTCGGACACCGCCAAGACCACCAGCTTCCTGATGATGGACTCGACGGACGGCAACATCAGCACCCTCTACCACTTCGCCTGGAAGCAGTGCCCGGCGAAGTGAGTGCCCCGTACGGGGAACGGCCCGCCCGGCGACGGATGGCGTCGCCGGGCGGGCCGGAGAACAGCGGAGGAGCGGGGCGCCTCAGTCGTGCGCCTCGGCCTCCACCGGCTTGGGGATCAGGAACGAGGTCCCGATCGCGGCGGCCAGGATCACCACACCGGCGATCATGCCGGTGACGTACCCGGCGGGCGAGGACGCGTCGGACGGCGCCGTGGCCGTCTTGACGGCGTAGAGCGCGGCGAAGCTCAGCCCCGCGCCGAGGTTGAAGGCGCCCGCGTTCAGGCCGGGCAGGAACCCGGGGTTCTCCTTGGGCGACAGGACGATACCCAGCCCGTTGAGGACGATGTTGGCCACACCCGCGTAGGTGACGCCGACCAGCAGCGAGGTGACCAGCAGGAGGGCCCGCGAGTCGGCCGGCACGGTCACGATCATCAGGACGACGGAGGCCACGGCGCCGACCAGGCCCAGGCGCAGTACCCGGCCGTAGCCGTAGGTGGCGGCGAGCCGTCCGGCCACCGGTCCCATGGCCAGTCCGGCGAGCGCGTACGGGGTGAGGGTCCACCACGCGGACCCGCTGGCGCTCATGCCGAGGCCGGCCTCGGCGTCCTGCGCGAACGCCGGGATCAGGCCGTTCATGACGGCGAACACGCCGGTCATGGTGAGCACGGTGGTGAGCAGGGTGGCCCAGGTGGCGCGCTGCTTCAGGTGGTGGGTGGCGACCAGCGGGTTCGGGGAGCGGTCCTCGGTGCGCCAGAAGAGGGCGAACGCGACCGCGGCCACCACGACAAGCCCGACGACGAGCGTCCAGTTCGCGGCGCCCAGCTTGCCGGCCTCGTTGAGGGCGACGAGCAGCGAGCCGACGGAGACGACGAGCAGGCCGACGCCGGGCCAGTCCATCCGGTGGGCCGACGGGACCCGGGTCTCGGGGGTCATGGTGGCGACCATGACGGTGGCGATGAGCGCGACGACGGCCATCGCCCAGAAGACCGACTGGAAGCCGTGGTGGTCGGCGAGGTAGCCGCCGCCGAGGGAGTCGATGCCGGCGATGCCGCCGTTGACGGCCGTGATCACGCCGAGCAGGGTGCCGTAGCGCTTGGGTTCGGGCACCTCGACACGGAGCATGATCAGGCAGAGCGGCACGGTCGGGCCGGAGGCGCCCTGGATGACTCGGCCCAGGAAGAGCACCGCCACGCTGTTGGCCAGGGCGGCGACGACGCAGCCCACGGCCATCAGGGCGAGCATCCCGACCAGCACCTTGCGGCGGCCGAGGATGTCGCCGAGGCGCGGGAGGAACAGGGAGAACAGGGCCGCCGAGGTGAAGAACGCGGTCTGGGTGAGACCGATCTCCGCGGAGGTGGCACCGAGGCTGTCCTCGATGCTCTTCAGCGCGGGGCTGAGCATGCTCGCGTTCAGCTGGAACGCGATGCAGGCCGTGAGGAGGGCGGTGACCAGGACGGCCACCCGGGTGGTGCGGCCGGCCGGGGCGCCGGTGGTGGCGTCGGCGCCGTGCGGGCCGGTGTGAGAAACGTTCATGCCTCGACGTCTTCGTGGGGGATGCGACGGAGCCCGCCGCCCTGCCGGGCGGCGGCGGAACGGAAGCCTCGGGTGTGCGGCGTCGTTGTCCGCCGTCCGCGGCGCGGGCCGTCCCGCGAACCGGAACGAACCTGGTCACGAACCACCCGTACGTCCAGTCCGTGGCCAAAGGTACCTGTTCCGGGCGGATACCCGGAGTCGACCATTCCGGTCGAGGGCCGGTCGGGGGGCCATCCGGGGCCGGACGGCTCCTCCCGCATCACCCGGCGACGCCCACACCATCACCGTCCGCCACGCCCCTCCCGGGCGGCCCGGGCGTCCGTCAGGCGGAGCCCATGGTCTCCGCGAAGGTCTCCGGGTCGGCGTCGAAGCCGCGCAGGAGCGGGCGGAACGACCACAGCCCGGCGGCGTCGCGGACGAACTCGCCCACGGTGGCCGCGGTGGCCGCGCCGAGGGAGGCGAAGTCCTCCTCGGCCAGCACCTCGTAGCCGGCCACGATCTGCACCCGGGGGGCGGCCACCTGGGCGAAGGAGAGCCGGCCGTCGGTCTGCTGGGCGGCCACGCCGACGACGACCCGCCCGTTGGCCTCGGCCATCCGGAACAGCTCGACGGTCATCACCTCGTCCCAGCCCAGTCCCTTGCCGTCGCGGCTGTCGCGGTTGAGGATGACGGTGCCGTCGGGCGAGCGGCGGCCGAAGTGCACCAGCTGGGCCGGGGCGCCGTGCGGGTCGTCGGCCTTGAAGACGGCGATCACCAGGTCGAGGTCGTGGGGATCGGACCCGTACGGTGCGGGGTCCCACTTCAGCCGCACCTCCGCCTTCTCGATGCCCTTGCCGAAAACGCTCACGCGTCGTCCCTCCCCGCGGTCCGGTGCCTTGTCGCCCCACATGATGGCGTGTCGCGGTGCGGCGCCGGAAGGGGATTCCGGCGGCGTCGCACGCCGGGGGGACGGACGGGTGCCCGGCGCCGGGTCAGGGCTCCCTCAGCACTTCCGGTAGCACCGTCGCATCCACGGCAGCGCCAGCGCCCACAGCCGCCGCCACACCGGCCCCGGCAGGTACCTGCTGCGCTCCTCCCGCGCGACCCGCCCGTACGGGTGCTGGAGCAGCCGGGTGGAGGGGGCGGCGTAGCGGCGGCGGTACTCCAGGGCGACGACGTGCTTGACGCTCTTGTAGCCGTACTCCTCGGGGGCCACCAGCCGCACCGGGGCGCCGTGGGCGGCGGTGAGGGGCGCGCCGTCGAGCCGGTCGGCCAGCAGGACGCCGTCGTCCCGGGCGGCGAGGGGCCGGCAGTCGCGGTAGCCGTCCATGCCGGTGACCAGCAGCCAGCGGGCACGCGGGTGGGGCCGTACGGTCTCGGCGATCAGCCGTTCGACCGCGTGGAAGGGGACGCCCTCCCAGGTCAGGTCCCGTGCGCTCCAGGTCGACACGCAGTGCAGGTCGCCGTGGCGCGTCCGGCGCGGGGCGGCCCGGCGCAGGAGGTCGTCCAGGTCGAACTGGGCCGGGCGGGCCACGTCGCCGCCGACCGCCAGGACCGGCCGCTCGGGGACCTCGACGTGGCGGCCGGCGAACTGCGGCGGCCCGAACCGCTCCAGCGGGGTGACGTGCTGGCCGGGTGGCAGCGGCCGGTCCGGTGCGTGTGCTCCGCCTCGTGGACTCGCAGGGTCTTTGAGGGTCATGCCCTCAGGCTGCCACCGGGGAGGCGGCCGCGCCCTCGGAGCGGCCGGCCGGACCGGCCGTCGGCCTCTTCCGTGCAGACACCTTGTCAATGCAATGTCACATTACTACGTTACGCATCACACAGCGCACGCCCGGCCGTCTCCCCGACGCTCCACGCCTCAGGGGGAGTTCGGCCGCGCGCGCCCATCCCCCCACTCCTGGAGACAACGGTGTCCCGACACAGACCCGTCCGCCGTTCCCTGGCCGCAGGCGCCCTCGCCGTGGCCCTGTTCGGCCCGGCGATCGCTCCGGCCGTCGCCGCGCCGGCCCCGACCGGCGGGCCCGCCCCGGCGGCGGCGAAGCCCGCGCACGAAACGGCCGCCCCGGACCCCGGCCACGACCGGGCC
>NZ_JAIQLH010000414.1 GCF_020037025.1 Streptomyces huiliensis
GCACCACGGCCTCCGTCCACGCCGCGCTGGCCGGCGTGGGCGCCGCCCTGGCCGCGGCGGGCGCGGTGCAGGGGCTGCGCCGGCTGGTCATGTGGCGGGTCGCCCGGCGGCGGTACGAGCGGTGGGACCGCGCCTGGGAGCAGGCCGGGCACACCTGGGGCCGGGCGGACGCGGGCAGCTGAGGGACGTGGGCGGCCGAGCGGCACCGGCGCCGAGCGGTGCGGTCGGCCGGGCGACATGAGCAGGGGAACGGCACGGTCGGCCGAGCGGCACGGGCAGGCGAACGGCACGGTCGGCCGAGCGGCACGGGCAGGCGAGCAGTACGGACGGGCGAACGGCACGAGCAGGCGAACGGCACGAGCAGGCGAACGGCACGAGCAGGCGAACGGCACGAGCAGGCGAGCCGCACCGGCGGCCGGGCGGCGCGCGGGCGGTCAACTCCCGTGCCCGGCGCACGCTACGGTGGAGCGGCCGGTACGCATCGGTCCCGGGCGGCGCATCCGTCCCGGGAGACAGACGCACGAGGTGGGGGCGCGACAGCACCATGGCACAGGGCTCGGTCCAGGTGACGCACGGCGGCCCGTCGCGTTGGCGGCGGCGCACCGGGGAGTACGTATCGCTCGCGGCGGCCCTGGAGGCGGCGGCGGACGGCGACGTGCTGTCCGTCGCCCCCGGCACCTACCGGGAGAACCTGGTGGTGGACCGCTCGATCACGCTGCGCGGCGCGGACGGGGTGCCCGGTTCGGTGCGGATCGCCCCGCCGGAGGGCGTGGCCCTCACCGTGCGGGCGGCGGCGGTCCTGCGGGACCTCCAGGTGGAGGGTCAGGACGCGGCGGTGCCCGCGCTGCTGGTGGACGGGGGCGCGCCGGAGCTCGTCGGGTTGCGCGTGGTGACGCGTTCGTCCGTGGGAATCGAGGTGCGCGGGGGCGCGCGGCCGACGGTGCGCCACTGCGCGGTCGACAACGCGGCGGGTGTCGGCGTGGCGGTGCTGGACCGGGCCGGCGGCGTCTTCGAGGAGTGCGAGGTGCTGGCGGCCGGGCAGTCGGGCGTCGCCGTGTACGGCGGCGGGGGCCCGCGCCTGGAGCGCTGCCGGGTGCACCACGCGCGGGGCGCCGGGCTGTCGGTGACGGGCGAGGCCAGCACGCTGGAGGCGGTGGGCTGCGAGGTGTACGAGATCCGGGGCGCCGGCGTGCGGATGGCCGAGCGCGCGGCCGGCCGGCTCTCCGACTGCCGGGTGCACCGGGTGGCGGCCGACGGCGTGACGCTGGACACCGGCGCGGTCCTGGCACTCGACGACTGCGACATCCACGACATTCCGGAGAACGCGGTGGACCTGCGGGCGCGTTCGGTGCTGACGATGGCCCGCTCCACGGTCCGCCGGTTCGGGCGGAACGGCCTGTCGGTCTGGGACCCGGGCACCCGCGCGGAGGCCGTCGGGTGCGAGCTCCAGGACAGCACGGGCGACTACCCGGCGGTGTGGGTGAGTGACGGCGCCACGGCCGTCCTCGCCTCCTGCCGGGTGCACGACGTGCCGGACGCGCTGTTCGTCCTGGACCGCGGCTCGTGCGCCGAGGTCTCCGACAGCGACCTGGCGCGGATCCGCGGGACGGCGGTGTCGGTGAGCGGCGGGGCGACCGCGCGCCTCGACGACTGCCGGATCCGCGAGGCGACGACCGGCGCCTGGTTCCGCGACCACGGCAGCGGCGGGACGCTGACCGGCTGCGCCGTCGACGCGACGGCCACGGGCGTGATCGTCACCAAGGGCGCGGACCCCACCTTCGAGGACTGCACGGTGAGTTCGCCGCTGGAGGCGGGGTTCTACGTGTCGGCCGAGGGCCGGGGCACGTTCCGGCACTGTCGGGTGTCGGGCAGCGGCGGCTACGGCTTCCACGTCATCGACGGCTGCCGGGCGACGCTGACCCGGTGCCACACGGAGCGCTGTGCGCGCGGCGGTTACGAGTTCGCGGACGGCGGGGGCGGGCACGGGCACGCGGAGGGCGGCGGTCCGGGTCCGCTGAGCGAGGGCTGCACGAGCGACGAGCCGGTGCCCCTGCGCGTCCCCGCCCCGGCGGCGGCGGGACGCTCACGCCCCGCTCCCCCGCCGCCCCCCGCCCCCGTGACACCGCCGTCCCCTCTCCCCGCACCGCGCCGGGACGAGGAATCGACCCGCCCGTCGACGACGGTCCTCGGCGAGCTGGACGCGCTGGTGGGTTTGGAGAGCGTGAAGAAGGAGGTCCGGGCGCTCACCGACATGATCGAGGTGGGCCGCCGCCGGCAGGAGGCGGGCCTGAAGGCCGCCTCGGTCCGCCGCCACCTGGTCTTCACCGGCTCCCCCGGCACCGGCAAGACGACCGTGGCCCGGCTGTACGGCGAGATCCTGGCCTCGCTGGGCGTCCTGGAGCGCGGTCACCTGGTGGAGGTCTCCCGGGTGGACCTGGTGGGCGAGCACATCGGCTCCACGGCGATCCGCACCCAGGAGGCGTTCGAACGCGCCCGGGGCGGCGTCCTGTTCATCGACGAGGCGTACGCGCTGGCCCCAGAGGACTCGGGCCGCGACTTCGGCCGGGAGGCCATCGACACGCTGGTGAAGCTGATGGAGGACCACCGGGACTCGGTGGTGGTGATCGTCGCCGGCTACACGGCCGAGATGGAGCGCTTCCTGACCGTCAACCCCGGTGTGGCGTCCCGCTTCTCGCGCACCATCACCTTCGGCGACTACGCCCCCGAGGAGCTGCTGCGGATCGTCGAGCAGCAGGCGGAGGAGCACGAGTACCGCATCGGCGAGGGCGCTGCCGACGCCCTCCTCCACTACTTTCGCTCGGTCCCCCGCGGCCCGGCCTTCGGCAACGGCCGCACGGCCCGCCAGACCTTCGAGGCCATGGTCGAACGTCACGCGGGCCGGGTGGCCCAGCTGCCGCACCCGAGCAAGGACGACCTGACGCTGCTGTACGCGGAGGACCTGCCGGGGCTGCCGTAAGGCGGGCTTCCGTCAGAAGTCCGGGATCTCCACGCGGGTGAGGAAGCGGCCGGGCCAGGAGTACAGCGCCCCGCCGAAGGTGAGGTTGCGGGTGTAGACGCCCTCCAGCAGGAGCGCGAGACCGATGTCCAGCCCGTCGCAGGCGCCCCGGCCGTCACCGTCGAGGGTGTGCGACCGCCGGATGGTGACGACGGCGCCGTCCCGCCGCAGCTCGTGCCGGCGGCCGGGGAGCGCCCGGTAGCGGTACGCGCGCCCGGCGATCTCGATCCGCAGCGCGCGCCGGCGGGCCGAAACGGCGAGGTGGCGCCGCTTCAGCCGGGCCACCCACCCGCCGCCGGTCAGCTCCGTGCGCGCCAGGCGCGGCTTCCCCCGGAAGCCGATGCCGGTGAAGCTCAGGGGAGTGATCCCCTGCCCCGACACCCGGGCCGTCAGCGTCTCCCGCCTGACGTCCTCCTCCGCGGGGCAGACCAGCTCCACGGGCCCGAGACCGGGCACGGCCCCGGCCCAGGTGTGCGAGGCCCGCTTCCAGAGGCGGCCGCGGCCGGAGCTCGCGTGGACGAGGGTGAAGCGGACGGCGTGCATGGGGAGACCTCTCGGACAAACGTGACGTTTGAGGTTACCCGACGGCGTGGCTCCCGGTCCGCCGCCGCCCCGTTCGGCGCGTTGCGGACGAGGCTCGCAACTCCGCTGATGAATGGCGGCGTTGACGTTATCGGGCGTCAACGCCCGGTCCACCCAATCCGGCCATGCCGGAAAACCGACCCATTGACAACACCTTTCCCTCCAAGCTTCAATTTTCCCGGCGGTGCCGCAACGAACCGGTACACGAGGGACGTTCGCGTGCACGACCGAAACGCACCACCGCACGAGCCATGTCACACCCGAGCCGTTTCCCCTCTCTGGGAGGTGCTGTTGTGAAGCTCCTGTTCGCACTCAAGGACAAGCTGACGCCGGAAAAGAGCCTGAAGGCGTACGCCTGGTACCACTGGTACTAGGCCGGAAGGGCCCGTGCCCGAGCGCGTCCCCACGGAGGCGCGCTCCCGTCCCCGGCCCGCGCCCGGCGGTGCTCACCGGCCGCCGGGCGCGGGCCCCTTCCGCTCCTGGAGGCCCTCCGATGCACCCCTCCGGCACCAGCACCGGCACCCGCAGCCACACCGGCAGCCGCACGCGCACCACGGTCTTCGCCCCGAGGCTCCGGGCCCTGCTCGACGACCACCTCGGCGAGGACGTCTTCCGTCTGGACCCCACCACCGTCGGCGTCGCCGGCCCGGACCTCACCGACCGGATCCTGGCCGCGAGACCGGCGGGCGAGCGCGAGCGGCCGACGTTCAAACCCCTGCACGGCAGGTCCATCCCGCGCACCGAGGCGTCGACGGTCATGCAGGCCATCGGCCGCGACGTCCGCGCCGCCCTGCGCCGGCCGACCCGGGCGGAAACCGACCTCACCGGCACCTGGCCGCACGTCGGCCACGTCTTCCTGCGCGACCTCGTCCTCGGCCCCGACCCGTACCGGCTGCGCGTCCTGATGGACCGGAACCTGGAGCTGACGCCCAAGCTGACCTGGACGGTCATCGCCGCCGGCGCCGCCCTGCCGGGCCGGCCCCGGCCGGGAGAGCGCCTCTCCGCCCTCGCCGGCCTCACCGCCCGCGCCACCGGGTACCAGGACCGCCGCTACGCCATGGGCCTGTACCGGCGCGCCGCGGCCCCTGTCTGCTTCACCGTCTCCACGCTCGTCGCCAACGCCCTGTGGCTCGGCGCCCCCTTCGCCGACGGGACGCCGAACCGGAACATCCTGTACGAGGCGATGCGGCTGCTGCCCCCGTCGTGGAACGTCCTTCGCCACGCCTCCCCCGAATACCCGGCCCTGGACGCCCGGATCGGCCGGTCCGACGACGTCCTGCTGCTGCCGCTGCTCAGCCACCGGGACCCGGCGCTCTGGGACGACCCCGAGGCGTTCCGCCCCGAGCGGTGGGACGGCCTCGACCCGGACGACCACCCGGGCTACCTCCCGTTCGGCCACGCGTCCGAGCGCTGCTGGGGCCGG
>NZ_JAIQLH010000415.1 GCF_020037025.1 Streptomyces huiliensis
CACCCGGGCTACCTCCCGTTCGGCCACGCGTCCGAGCGCTGCTGGGGCCGGCACATGGTGATGCCGCTGGCCGAGCTGCTCCTCGACCGGCTGCGCGCCGACGGCCTGACCGTCGACCCGCGGCAGGCGAGGGCGGAGGTTCCGCTGGCCGGGCTCCTCGGCGTCGCCGACGTCCGGATCGTGCGCGGGCGGGCCTGAGCCACGGCTCCGCCGGCGTGAGCGGGGCGGCGCCGGCCTCAGCCCGACGGGTCCGCGAAGGCGCGGCGGTACGCGCGCGGGCTCACGCCCGTCGTACGGCGGAAGCGGTCGCGGAAGGCGGTCGGCGAGCCGAACCCCACCTCGGCGCCGACGCGTTCGACCGGCAGCCGGGTGTCCTCCAGGAGCCGCTGGGCCCGCCGGATCCGGGCCCGGTGCAGCCACTGGAGGGGCGTGGTGCCGGTCTGCTCGCGGAACCGGCGGGTGAGGGTCCGGGCGCTGACGCCGGCCCGGGCCGCGATGTCGTCCACGGTGAGCGAGCGGGCCAGGTTCTCGCCCAGCCAGTCGAGCAGGGGCTCCAGCGCGGAGCCCGCCGGGACGGGCGGGTGGTCGTGGACGACGAACTGCGCCTGCCCACCCTCCCGTTCGAGCGGCATCACGGAGAGCCGGGCGGTGTCGGCGGCCACCGCGGAGCCGTGGTCGCGGCGGACCATGTGCAGGCACAGGTCCAGCCCGGCCGCCGCGCCCGCCGAGGTGAGGACGCGCCCGTTGTCGACGTAGAGGACGTCCGGGTCGACGTCGACCTCCGGATGGTCCGCGGCGAGCCGCCCGGCGGCCCGCCAGTGCGTCGTCGCCCGCAGCCCGTCCAGCAGCCCCGCGGCGGCGAGCACGAACGCCCCCGAGCAGATCGACGCGACGCGCGCGCCGCCGGCGGCGGCCCGGCGCAG
>NZ_JAIQLH010000416.1 GCF_020037025.1 Streptomyces huiliensis
CCGGCCGCCCGGCCGCCCGCGCCCCCCGCGGGCCCGGGAACACCGGGCGCTCCGCGGACCGCTGGGGCGGGGTCTACAGCGCCACCGAGTACGAGGGCCTCCAGCGGGCCCTGCGCGGCGAGTACGTCGGCGTCGGCCTGTCCGTGCGCCGGGCCGCCGACGGGCGGATGGAGGTCGACGGCGTCGAGCGCGGCGGCCCGGCCGCCCGGGCCGGGATCGCCCCGGGGGACCGGCTGCGGACGGTGGACGGCGCGGAGGTGACCGGCCGGCCGGTCACCGAGGTCGTCGCCCGGCTGCGCGGCGGCCCTTCCGGCAGCGGTACGCCCGTCACCCTCGGCCTGGCCCGGGACGGGGGCCGGGAGTGGACGCACACCCTGCGCCGCGCGCGGCTGCGCACCCGGAACGTCGTCGCCGAGCGCTTCCGGGACGGGCCCGCCGCCGGCACCCGGATCAAGGTGGAGTCCTTCACCCACGGCACCGGGCGGCAGGTACGGGCCGCCGTACGCGGCGCGGGGCCCCGCGAGGGCGTCCTGCTCGACCTGCGCGGCAACTCCGGCGGGCTGGTCACCGAGGCCGTCACCAGCGCCTCCGCCTTCCTCGACGGCGGGCTCGTCGCCACGTACGACGTGCACGGCCGGCAGCGGGCCCTGCGGGCGCGCCCGGGCGGCGACACGAGACGTCCGCTCGTCGTCCTCGTCGACGGCGGCACCATGAGCGCCGGCGAGCTGCTGGCCGGCGCGCTCCAGGACCGGGGGCGGGCCGTGGTCGTCGGCTCCCGGACGTTCGGCAAGGGCTCGGTCCAGATGCCCAGGACGCTCCCCGACGGCTCGGTCGCCGAGCAGACCGTCGGCCACTGGCAGACCCCCTCGGGGCGGGCCGTCGACGGCCGCGGGCTCACCCCGGACCTGGTCGTCCACGGGGACGCCGAGCCCCGGGCCCGCGCGGTATTGAGTGGCCTCGGACCGGGGGCCTAGTGCGAGAATGACCGCACTATGGGAAAGCAGCAGAAGCAGCCCAAGGAACCCGGGCGCAAGCTCGTCGCGCAGAACAAGAAGGCGCGGCACGACTATCACATCATCACCACGTACGAGTGCGGCATGGTGCTGACCGGTACCGAGGTCAAGTCGCTGCGGCAGGGCCGGTCCTCGCTCGTGGACGGCTTCGTGCAGATCGACGGCGGCGAGGCGTGGCTGCACAACGTGCACATCCCCGAGTACGCCCAGGGGACGTGGACGAACCACAGCGCACGCCGCAAGCGCAAGCTGCTGCTGCACCGCGCCGAGATCGACAAGCTGTCCTCGAAGGCCGACGAGACCGGTCACACGATCGTGCCCCTGGCGCTGTACTTCACGTCGGGCCGCGCCAAGGTCGAGATCGCGCTGGCCAAGGGCAAGAAGGAGTACGACAAGCGGCAGACGCTGCGCGAGAAGCAGGACCGCCGCGAGTCCGACCGTGCCATCTCCGCCGCCCGCCGGCGTCAGCGCGCGCAGGCGCCCCGGTAGCTCCCCGGGGGGACCTCCCGGGAATGCGCTGGCACCGCTCCGCGTCGGTCACGTACGATGGGCAGCGCACGCCCCACCGCGGGTAGCACGTTGAAAAAACAACATGGGGATGATCGGTTTCGACAGCGGATGTCGAAGCAGGGGAAGCGAGCCGAGGAAGCGGCAATGATCTCGTAAACCATATGTCGCAACCAATAATCGCCAACACCAAGCGCGATTCCTTCGCCCTCGCTGCCTAAGTAGCGACTCGCGAAGTGTCAGCCCGGGGATGTTCCCGACCCGGATCCTGGCATCAGCTAGGGGACTAAACCACTAGGTCCGGTCACGGGACCTGGTGGGAAACCAAACAGTGACTGAGCCCGTCGGAGACTTGTCCGTGTGATCTCCGGGGCCGAGAAAATCGCAGCGGACTGCGCTCGGAGAAGCCCTGATTCCGCACCGTTGGACGCGGGTTCGATTCCCGCCATCTCCACTCCCCATGAAAAGCCTCCGACCTGCATGCACAGCAGCAGGTCGGAGGCTTTTTTCATGCCCGCCCGCGACCCTTGGCGAGGTCGCCCGGCATCAGTGTCGGAGATGTGACGTGCGTCACTCGCGACGGTCTCACCCTTTCAGACCGTAGAAGTGCAGGGGTGTGTTCGGCCGGAACCCGATGCGCGGGTACACGGGGGCTCCGGCGGCGGTGGAGTGCAGTGTCGCGCGGGTGAGGCCGGTGGCCCGGGCACCTTCGTGCAGTGCCTTCCGGGTGACCGCTTCGCCGTAGCCCTTGCGCTGCCACCGCGGGTCGGTGGCGACGAAGACGACGAACAGGCGGCCCTGCGCCTCGATCGTGGCGGCGCACGCCACCGGTTCGGTGCCGCGCAGGGCCAGGTAGGCGTGGATCCCGTTCTTCCAGAGCGCGGAGCCGGCCATGCCCTCGCGGGCGGCCTCCAGGGGGAAGCCGTACGCGCGTGACTGGAGGTCGGCGTAGGCCAGCAGGTGTTCGTCGGTGCGGACGCGGGTGAACGTCAGGTCGGGATGGTCCGGCTCGGGGAGGGGGAGGATGTCGCCGGCCA
The DNA here is from genome assembly GCF_020037025.1 of Streptomyces huiliensis. Taxonomy (GTDB): domain Bacteria; phylum Actinomycetota; class Actinomycetes; order Streptomycetales; family Streptomycetaceae; genus Streptomyces; species Streptomyces huiliensis. The sequence goes on from NZ_JAIQLH010000416.1 coordinate 2,558, forward strand.
TGCCCCTTCCGGGGAAGGCGTACCGGAGGCCGGCCCGCTCGGCGGCCGTCTCCAGCGCGGAGCGGGCCTCGTCGTCGAGGAGGTCTTCGAAGAGCCACAGGAAGCCCGGGTGCTTCTTGGCCCGCATGATGTCCGCCGCCTGGCCCAGGCGGTGCCCGATGGACTCCGCTCCCGCTTCCGGCTCGGTCAAGGTGACGCAGTTCCAGAACGCGAACCGGCTGTCGGCCCAGCGGACGGCGATGCCCGGCAGGTCGCGTACGTCCGCGTCGGGGGTGCGGTCGAGCACCATGGTCCGCCAGCCCGTGGTGAGTTGTCGTACCGATTCGATGGTCTCCGCGGGTACGGTCACGGTGCCTCCAAGTGGTGTCTCTGTGAGGGTGTTCGCTGTGCCGGAGCGGGGGATGCCGTAGGAGCGGCGTCCGAACCGCCACCACAGGGCGGCCAGGGCGAGAGCGGCCAGCAGGGCGACGGGGGTGTAGTTGAAGGTCTCCACGGTGACCGGGCTGGACTGCGGCAGCAGGAAGAGCAGCGATGCCCCGGCCGCCCAGATCACCGCCACCCAGCCGATCGGCCGGCTCCAGCGGCCCAGGTGCCAGGGTCCGGGGGTGAACCGGTCCCGGTGGTGCAGGCGGAGCAGTACCGGGATGGCGTAGGCGGGGGTGAAGCCCACGACGGAGATCGCGGTCACCGCGGAGAACGCCGTGGGGGAGTACAGGGACGGCAGGGCGAGGAGGAAGGCGACGGCGACGGCGAGCAGGACGGCGTGGGCCGGGACGGCTGTGCGGCGGGTGACCTTGCGCCAGTGTGCCGAGCCGGGCAGGGCGCCGTCCCGGGCGAAGGCGTAGATCATGCGGCTGGCGGCGGCGGTGACGGTGTAGCCGCACAGGAACTGCGCGACGATGATCACCAGCAGCAGTGCCTTCGCCGTCGCCACGCCCAGGGCGTCGAGGAGGATCTGCGCCACCGGCACCCCGGTCTCGCCGCCCAGCGTCCCGGCGTAGTCCTGGATCGCGAACAGCAGGGCGGTCAGCAGGATGCCGCCGGCGAGCCAGGACACCGCCACCGAGCGGACGATCCCGCGTGCCGCGGCCACGGACGCGCCGCTGGTCTCCTCGCTCAGGTGGGCCGAGGTGTCGTAGCCGGCCAGGGCGAAGCACGGCAGCAGCATGCCCAGCAGGATCACGTACACCGGGCTGGACCAGCCGGTGTTGTTCGTGAACTCGGAGAACACGAAGCCGGCCGGCTGGTGGTGGGAGGGGACGAGGGCCAGGGCGCCGATGATGACGACGGCGCCGGCCAGGTGCCACCAGGCGCTCAGGGAGGTCAGGACGTTCATCAGCCGGGTGCCGAGGAGGTTCAGGAGGGCGTGCAGCGCGAGGATGACCGCGTACACGGCCAGCAGGGATCGCGGTGTCGGCTCGTAGCCGAACTGGAGGTTCGCCCAGGCGGCGGTGAAGGTCGCGATGCCGTAGTCCTGGGCCGCGATCCCGCCGAGCAGCCCCAGCAGGTTGAGCCAGCCGGTGTACCAGCTCCACCGCTCGCCGCCGAGCCGGCCGGCCATGTAGTACAGGCCGCCGCTGGTGGGGTACCGGGAGGTGATCTCGGCCAGCGCCGCGGCCAGGCACAGCACCAGCGGGCCCACGGCGAGCCAGCCCCACACCACCACCGCGGGGCCGCCGCTGTTCAGGCCGTAGCCGAAGAGCAGCAGCGTCCCGGACATGATGGAGATGACCGACAGGGAGGCGGCGAAGTTGCCGAAGGCGCCCATCCGCCGGTGCAGTTGCTGCGTGTAGCCGAGCTCTTCGAGCAGGCGCTCGTCGTCGTCCGCCGGTTCGGACCGCCGCCGTGCACGTGCTGGTGTACGCATCGGGAATCGCAACGGACACCTCCCGTCGGGATGCCGTGGCGCGGCTGCCGTCCGACAGCCACCGCCGACGACGTGGGGCACCGTAGCAGTGCGGCCCGCGCGGGAAGAAGTGATCCCCTTGCCGTTCCGGGGAGTTGGGGGGCCGCGCGGGCGGATCGGTCCCCGTGTCTCCCCCCAACCCGTGTGAGGCGGCGGTCCCGGGTGGTTCCATGGCAGGAAGCAGCGCAACCGGAGGGCCCCGGAGGCCCTCTTCCAGAGACAGAGGGGGGTGGCGCCATGAAGAGGACCGTCCGAGCGGCCGCCACGGTCGCGGCCGGTGCGGGTGCGGTGCTGTTGGTGGGCGGTGCCGGTGCGTCGGCCGCCGACGAGCCCGTCCACGTGCTCGTCAACGGGGCGTTCGAGAACCGGCCCGGGGAACTGGTCGACATCGACGTACGGGGGGTCCGGGCGGGCGCCGCCGTGACCGCCCACTCGCCGGCCTTCGGACGGCCGGTGCGCCTCGCGCCGTACGGCGGACGGGCGCCGGACGCCGGGCGCGGGCACCACGCGCGGCCCGCCGTCGCCCTGACGGCGCGCCCCGGCGCGTACCCGCTGACCGTCCGGGTCGGCGGCCGGACCGTGGCCGAGGACCTGGTGCGGGTGCGGCTCCCGAAGCCGCCGGTGTTCCATGTGACGGACGGGGGCGGGGCGCTGCGGCCGGGGGAGCGGGTCGGCCTCTGGTACGACGATCTGTACCCGGGGGAGCGGGGCACCTCCTTCACGGTCCGTTCGCCGGTCTTCCCGGCGCCCGTGCGACTGGTCCACGATCCGCGGGGCAGCCACTGGAACAACCCGCGGATGTTCGGCGCCTCGGTGACGCTGCCGTCCGGCGCCAAGGACGGCACGTACAAGGTGACGCTCACCGGCCCGCGGGGCCGGGCGCTGCGTGAGACGCGGCTCGTGGTGCGCGCCGCCCGCCCGGGCGACGGCGACTACCTGGGCCGGACGCGCGGACCGGCCTTCTTCGCCGCCCCCGGCGGCCCCGACCGGGCCCGGACGGACGGGCACCGGGTGGGCGCCGGCGGGACGGTCAACGTCCTGTGGCGGGACGCGTCGCCCGACCCCGGCGAGGACGGCCGGCTGACGGCGACGTCCCCGGCCTTCGAGACGCCGGTCCCGCTCCGGCGCGACGAGAGCAAGGCGGGGGACGGCGACGACCCGCGCTACCTCGGCCCGGCGCGGATCCGGCGGGCGCTGGGGCCGGGGGCGTACCCGGTGACGGTGGTCAGCCATCACGGGCGGGTGCGGAGGACGGGGCACCTGCTGGTCACCGGCGGTGGTGGGGGTGCCGACGCAGGCGTCACCGGCAGCGGCGGGGGCGCGAGTTCCGGCCGGCGGCCGGGTCCCGCCGTCCGGGCCGCCGCCAGCGCGGGGGACGGCC
>NZ_JAIQLH010000417.1 GCF_020037025.1 Streptomyces huiliensis
GTCGGCGGCGGGGACACCTCCGTGCGCGACCTGCGCGCCGCCGCGGCGGTCGGCAAGGAGCGCGGGCCCGCCGCCGAGGCCGAGCAGTGGTACCGCCAGGCCGCCGCCCGCGGCCACCGCCGCGCCGCCCTGCACCTGGGCACCCTGCTGGAGGCGCGCGGCGAGATCCAAGAGGCCGCCCGTTGGTACCTGACCTCCGCCAAGGACGGCGAGTCCCGCGCCGCCTGCGCCCTCGGCTTCCTGCTCCGCGACGCCGGCGACAACGACAGCGCCGCCGTCTGGTGGCGCCGGGCCGCCCAGGACGGCGACGGCAACGCGGCCAACGCCCTGGGCGCCCTGCACGCCGACCGCGGCGAGTCCCAGCAGGCCGAGCGCTGGTACCGCGCCGCCCTGGACGCGGGCGACGTCAACGGCGCGTACAACCTCGCCCTGCTCTGCGCCGAGCAGGGCCGCTCCGCCCAGGCCGAGCAGTGGTACCGGCGCGCCGCCTACGCGGGCCACCGGGAGGCCGCCAACGCCCTGGCCGTCCTCCTGCTCCAGGCCGGCGACCCGGCGGGCGCCGAGCCGTGGTTCTCCAAGGCGGCCGAGGCCGGCAGCGTCGACGCGGCGTTCAACCTGGGCATCCTCTACGCCGGACGGCACGACGAGCGGGAGGCGCTGCGCTGGTACGAGCGCGCCGCCGCGGCCGGTCACACGGAGGCCGCCCTCCAGGTCGCCATGGCGATGCTGCGGGACGGCGGCCAGGAGGGCGCCGAGGAGGCCGAGCGCCACCTGCGGGTCGCGGCCCGCGGCGGCAGCGCCGAGGCGGCGTTCCGGCTCGCGAGCCTGCTGGACCGGGAGGACCGCGGCGAGGGGGCCGCGGCCGAGTGCGAGGAGTGGTACGACCGCGCCGCCCGCCAGGGGCACCGGCGGGCCCAGGTGCGGCTCGGGATGATCGTGGCGGCCCGCGGCGACGTCGTCCGGGCCGCCCGCTGGTACCGCGAGGCGGCGGAGGCGGGCAGCCGCAACGGCGCGTTCAACCTCGGCCTGCTGCTGGCCCGCGAGGGCAGCGAGCCGGAGGCGGCGCTGTGGTGGACGCGGGCCGCCGAGGCCGGGCACGGCCGCGCGGCCCTCCGGCTGGCCCTGCTGGCCGCCCGGCACGGCGACCTGACGGAGGCGCAGCTCTGGTGCGCGCAGGCGGTCGAGTACGGCCCGGCCGAGGTGGCCGAGCGGGCGGCGCGGCTGCGGGACGCCCTCCAGCAGGAGCTGTCGGCGTGACCGCCGCCCCGGCGGGCCGGAGCGCGCACTGGGGCGAGCGGCTGCTCGGGATCACCCGTTTGCACGGAACGCCTTGACCGGGTTACAGTTGGTTCAACGACGCGGGGTGGAGCAGCTCGGTAGCTCGCTGGGCTCATAACCCAGAGGTCGCAGGTTCAAATCCTGTCCCCGCTACTCTGGACGAAGGCCCGGATCCCCAGGATCCGGGCCTTCGTGCTGTGCCCGCACGGAGAGCCCGAACCGGCCCGGAACGAACGCCCCCCCGGCGCCCGTCGTCCGTCACGCCCCCGAGCAGCCCGGGCACAGCCCCCGGTACGTCACCTCGACCGCGGACACCTGGAACCCGAAGCGCTCCTCGGCCGGCAGCCCGGCCAGGAGGTCCCCGGCGGGGTGCACGTCGCGGATGGTGCCGCAGCGCGAGCACACCAGGTGCTGGTGCGCGTGGTGCGCGTTCGGGTCGTAGCGTTTCGCCCGGCCGTCGGTGCTCACTTCGATGATCTCGCCGAGGGACACCAGTTCGCCGAGCGTGTTGTAGACCGTCGCCCGGGAGATCTCCGGGAGCCGTTCGGTCGCCTTCGCGTGCACTTCGTCGGCGGTGTAGTGCACATGGTCCCCGTCGAGCACCTCGGCGACGACGCGCCGCTGCGCGGTCAGCCGCCAGCCGCGTCCCCGGAGCCGTTCCAGCAGGTCACTCATGCCATTCACCCATCAGTCAGATAGGACCAGCCTAGCAGCGGCAGGCGTCTACCACTGGATCCGGTTTTTATGTCAGCTCCATCTTGACTTAGACAAAGTCCAATGTAAGGATCGATCTCGCCGCAGGGCCGAAGAGGACCGGCCGGGCGGGCAGGACCGAGAAGACGGAGGCGTACGTGACGGTTCAGGACGAGGCCATGACCACAACGGGCCCGCTGACCACGGAGTCCGGAGCTCCGGTCGCGGACAACCAGAACAGCGAGACCGCGGGCATCGGTGGCCCCGTCCTGGTGCAGGACCAGCTGCTGCTGGAGAAGCTCGCGCACTTCAACCGCGAGCGGATCCCGGAGCGCGTGGTGCACGCCCGCGGCGCCGGCGCCTACGGCACCTTCACCGTGACCCAGGACGTCACCCGGTGGACCCGGGCGAAGTTCCTGTCCCAGGTCGGCAAGCAGACGGAAACGTTCCTCCGCTTCTCCACCGTCGCCGGCAGCCTCGGCTCGGCGGACGCGGTGCGCGACCCCCGCGGCTTCGCACTGAAGTTCTACACCGAAGAGGGCAACTACGACCTCGTCGGCAACAACACTCCCGTCTTCTTCATCCGGGACGCCATCAAGTTCCCCGACTTCATCCACACCCAGAAGCGCGACCCGTACACCGGCTCGCAGGAGGCGGACAACGTCTGGGACTTCTGGGGCCTGTCGCCCGAGGCCACCCACCAGGTGACCTGGCTGTTCGGCGACCGCGGCATCCCCGCCTCGTACCGCCACATGGACGGCTTCGGCTCGCACACCTACCAGTGGAACAACGAGGCCGGCGAGGTCTTCTGGGTCAAGTACCACTTCAAGACCGACCAGGGGATCAAGAACCTCACGCAGGAGGAGGCCAACCGGATCGCCGGTGAGGACCCCGACTCCCACCAGCGCGATCTGCGCGAGTCCATCGAGCGCGGCGACTTCCCGACCTGGACGGTATCCGTCCAGATCATGCCGGCGGACGAGGCGGCGGCCTACCGCTTCAACCCGTTCGACCTGACCAAGGTCTGGCCGCACGCGGACTACCCGCTGCACGAGATCGGCAAGCTGGAGCTCAACCGCAACCCGGACAACGTCTTCGCCGAGGTCGAGCAGTCCGCCTTCTCGCCCTCGCATTTCGTGCCCGGCATCGGCCCGTCCCCCGACAAGATGCTCCAGGGCCGGCTGTTCGCCTACGCCGACGCCCACCGCTACCGCGTCGGCATCAACGCCGACCAGCTGCCGGTGAACCGTCCGC
>NZ_JAIQLH010000418.1 GCF_020037025.1 Streptomyces huiliensis
ATCAACGCCGACCAGCTGCCGGTGAACCGTCCGCACGCCACCGCGGCCCGCACCCACGGCCGGGACGGCTACGCCTACGACGGCCGCCACGGCCGGGCGAAGAACTACGAGCCGAACAGCTTCGGCGGCCCCGCCGAGACCGGCCGGCCGCTGTGGCAGCCGGTCTCCGTCACCGGGGTCACCGGCAACATCGCGACCCCCTCGCACGCCGAGGACAACGACTTCGTCCAGGCGGGCAACCTCTACCGGCTGATGACGGAGGAGGAGAAGGGCCGCCTGATCGCCAACCTCGCGGGCTTCATCGCCAAGGTGTCGCGCGACGACATCGCGGAGCGGGCGATCGACAACTTCCGCCAGGCGGACCCCGACTACGGCAAGCGGCTGGAGGCCGCGGTCCAGGCCCTGCGCGGCTAGGGCGCTTGCCGTAAAAAACCGGAGAGGCCGGACGCCATGGGGCTCCGGCCTCTCCGGCTGCCTTGTGAGCGCCGGCGGCCGTGTCACGCCGTCAGCGCGGCCCCGTCCCGCCGCAGCCCCCCGCGCGCCACCCAGCAGCGGATGAGGTCCCGGACCGAGACGACGCCCACGGTCTCCTGGCCGTCCAGCACGATCAGATGCCGGAACTCCCCGCGTGACATGGCCGTGGCGGCCTCCTCCAGCGTCCACTCCGGCGCCGCGAAGACCACGTCCGACGTGGTGTGGCGGTGTGCCGTCTCCCGGTCCGGGTCGCAGCCGGCGCCGAGCGCGTTGAGGATGTCCCGTTCGGTGAGGATCCCGAGGCCGCTGGTGTCGGGATCGAGGACGACGGCCGCCCCGACCCGCCGCGCGGACATCAGCCGGGCGGCCTGCCTGAGGGTGTGGGCGGGGCCGATGGTGAGGACGATCGTGCTCATGGCGTCGCGGACGAGCATGGGCGGGCCACCTCCTGCGGGCGTTTTCACGCATTCACAAGCTGGTCCACAGCGTGACACGCGGCGCTTGCGCAGGGAAGGGGACCGCAGGGGTGGGCTTTGCCGGTTTTTTACGTCTTCTTTGAGGTTTCAGGCGGCCGAACGGGCTGGACCCGCCCCAGCCGCCGCCCCCGCGCTCCTCAGCCGCGCAGGTAGCCCAGCAGATCCTCGTGGAGCAGCCCGTTCGAGGCGGCGGCGTTGCCGCTGTGCGGGCCCGGCCGGCCGTCCAGGCCCGTGAACCGGCCGCCGGCCTCCTCCACGATGACGACGTTCGCCGCCATGTCCCACAGCGACAGCTCCGGCTCCGCGCAGATGTCCACCGAACCCTCGGCGACCATCATGTACGGCCAGAAATCGCCGTAGCCGCGCGTCCGCCAGCAGTCCCGCGTCAGGTCCAGGAAGCGCGGCAGCATCCCGCGCTCCTCCCAGCCCGACAGCGAGGAGTAGGCGAACGACGCGTCCGCCACGCGCTCCACGTTCGAGACCGTCAGCCGGCTCGCGGACGTCAGGCTGCGCCCGGTGTACGCGCCCGAGCCCTTCGCCGCCCACCACCGCCGGCCCAGCGCCGGGGCGGACACCACGCCGACGACCGGCTGGTAGTCGACGGTGCCCTCGTGCTCCGTCTGCACCATGAGGGAGATCAGCGTCGCCCACACGGGCACCCCGCGCACGTAGTTCTTCGTGCCGTCGATCGGGTCGATGACCCAGCGCCGCGGGCCGAGGCCCTCACCGCCGAACTCCTCGCCGAGCACGGCGTCGCGGGGCCGCGCCCGCTGGAGGTGACCGCGGATCAGCTCCTCGGCGGCCTTGTCGGCCTCGCTCACCGGTGTCATGTCCGGTTTGGTCTCGACCTTGAGGTCGAGGGCCTTGAACCGTTCCATGGTCGTCGCGTCGGCGGCGTCCGCCAGGACATGGGCCAAGCGCAGATCATCGTGGTAGTCGGACATAACAGGAACACTACCCGCGGCCCCCGCCCGCGCACGTGCGGCCCGCCCGGGCTCTTGACACCGTCTGGTGGTGCGTCAATTCTGTGGCCACAACCGTCGTGCGGCCGCCAGGCCCCGGGAGGCGACGATGCCCGCGGCACGAGAGCTCCTGCTGGACGCGGCCTACACGGCGCTCGGCACCCGCCCCTGGCACGGGGTCCGGATGGTCGACGTGGCGGCCGCCGCCGGGGTGTCCCGGCAGACCCTGTACAACGAGTTCGGCAGCAAGGACGGCCTGGCCCGCGCCCTGGTCCGGCGGGAGGCGGAGTCCTTCCTGGCCGGCGTGGAACGCTCGCTGGCCGACGCCGTCGGACGGGAGGACGCCGACGCCGGCGACTGCTGCGCGGCGGCGGCCGTGTGGACCCTGCGCACCGCGCGGGCCAACCCGCTGGTCCGCGCGGCGCTCACCGGCTGCCGCGGCGAGCGGCTGCCCGCCCAGGCGGTCCCCGCCGTACC
>NZ_JAIQLH010000419.1 GCF_020037025.1 Streptomyces huiliensis
CCGGCGGCGGCGACGCGCCGCAGGCCGGCGGCGCAGGCCAGCCGGCTGTGCGCCCAGAGCCGCGGGCGGAGTTCCCAGACGCCGGCGTCGGGTTCGCCGTGCCGCCGGGCGATGGTGTCCGCGGCGATGACGGCCGCCCGCCATCCGTCGGCGTCGAGCCGGCCGTGCTCGGCGGCGGTGCCGAGCAGGAGCAGGGACTCGCCGAAGACGTCGAGCTGGAACTGGCCGCTGACCTTGTTGCCGACGCGGTCGAACCCGCCGGGATAGCCCGGCAGGTCGAGCTCGCGCTCGTCGGGGATGCGCCGCCCGTCCACGGTGTAGGCGGGGGCGGTGCGGGGCCCGTCCTCGTGCAGGCGGGCGGTGACGAACCGGACGGCGTCGTCCAGCAGCGCCGTGTCCCCGGCGACGGCGACGGCCTGGCCGGCGTAGCACTGGTCGCGGATCCACACGTAGCGGTAGTCGTAGTTCCGGCCCTCCTCGGCGCGCTCGGGGAGGCTGGTGGTCGCCGCGGCCACCATGCCGCCGGAGGCGGCCGTCAGCCCGCGCAGGACGGTGTACGCCCGGCGGGCGTCGGTCCGGGCGACCGTGCCGTCGAACGGCGGGACGGCCGCGTGCCAGGCCCCCTCGGTGGCCCGCCACAGGGCGTCGGGGTCGGGCGGCCGGTCGGGCAGCGGCCGGTCACCGATCTCCAGGACGAGGTCGAGGCGGCCGCCGGCCTCGACCGTCGGCTCGGTCACCAGCCGCCGGCCCCGCGCGTCCGCCGGCCGCGGGTCGGGGAACCGGCCGGACCAGCGCACCGCGAGGTCGCCCGCGTGCCCGGCCCACACGCCGGGGGCCCGGCGGGCGAAGCCCCGCAGCGGGTACCGGCCGAAGCCCGCGCACGGTTCGAGGGCGACGGTCATCCGGGCGGCGGCGTTCCGGCAGGGCGTGATCCGGCGGAGGAGGACGGCGCGGTGCGGGTCGCCGGGGAAGGCGAGTGCCTCGCGGCACTCGACGATGCCGTGGTCGGTGACCCAGCGGCTGCGCCAGATGAGCGTCCCCTCCTCGTAGTAACCGCCCCACACGCACCGCCCCGCCGGGGTGACGAGGTAGACGCCCGTCCCGCCGACCAGGGTGGAGAAGACGGCGTCCGAGTCCCACCGGGGCGCGCACATCCAGGCGTACTCGCCGCGGGGGCCCACGATGACGCCGCGCTCGCCGTCGGCGAGCAGCGCGTACTGCCGCAACGGCTGGGGCGCGAGGTTCCCTCCGTCGGGCGTGCTCTCCGGTGTCGTCCCGGTCATCCTGGTGCCGTCCCGGTCATCGTCCCTCTTCGGCCGGCGTCCTCCCGCTCGCGGGTCCGCGCGAGCGCAGGGGGTTCCCTAACCGTCGGGCGTGCGGGGCAAACCGGCGCGGAGTGACCGGAAAAGGACGAGCGCCGGATGCCGCCCCCGAGGTTTCGGACGCGGGTGTCGCGGCTACACCGCAGGCGCCGGTTTCCACCCGGTTCGCCCCTCGCTCTCGTCCCGGAGGCCCCATGCCCCAGCCGGATGCCCTCCGGTTCGCCGAACCGCCGCCGGCCGCCGGCGACCCCCGTGCCAACCCCCGCGTCCGGACGGGGCAGCGGATCAGGGAGTACGTGACCACCACCGATCACAAGACGATCGGCAACCTGTACCTGGTCACGTCGTTCGGCTTCTTCCTGCTCGGCGGGGTGCTGGCGATGCTGATGCGCGCCGAGCTGGCGCGCCCGGGCCTCCAGATCGTCAGCAACGCGCAGTACAACCAGCTGTTCACGATCCACGGCACGGTCATGATGCTGCTGTTCGCGACCCCGACGTTCACCGGCTTCGCCAACGCGATCATGCCGTTGCAGATCGGCGCCCCGGACGTCGCCTTCCCCCGGCTCAACGCCCTGACGTACTGGCTGTTCCTGTTCGGCGGGCTGACCGTGGTGTCCGGGCTCGTCGTGCCCGGCGGGGCGGCGTCCTTCGGCTGGTTCGCCTACACCCCGCTCAGCGGCGCGGTCCACTCCCCCGGCGCGGGCGGCGACCTGTGGGCGATGGGGCTGGTCCTGGCGGGACTGAGCACGACCCTGGGGTCCGTCAACTTCATCGCCACCATCCTGTGCCTCCGGGCCCCCGGACTGACGATGTTCCGCATGCCGATCTTCACCTGGAACGTCCTCTTCACCTCGATCCTGGCGCTGCTGGCGTTCCCCGTGCTGACGGCGGCGCTGCTCGCCCTGGAGGCGGACCGGAAGTTCGGCGCGCGCGTCTACGACCCGGCCAACGGCGGGGCGCTGCTGTGGCAGCACCTGTTCTGGTTCTTCGGGCATCCGGAGGTCTACATCGTCGCCCTGCCGTTCTTCGGGGTGGTCACCGAGATCATCCCGGTGTTCAGCCGGAAGCCCGTCTTCGGGTACGTCGGCATGGTCGGCGCGACCATCTCCATCACCATGCTCTCGGCCGTCGTGTGGGCCCACCACATGTTCGCCACCGGCGCCGTCCTGCTGCCGTTCTTCTCGCTGATGTCGTTCCTGATCGCGGTGCCGACGGGCATCAAGTTCTTCAACTGGATCGGCACGATGTGGCGCGGCAGCATCTCCTTCGAGACCCCGATGGTGTGGGCGATCGGCTTCCTCGTCACCTTCCTGCTCGGCGGGCTGAGCGGCGTGCTCGTGGCCTCGCCGCCGCTCGACTTCCACCTCACCGACTCGTACTTCGTCGTCGCCCACCTGCACTACGTCCTCTTCGGGACGATCGTCTTCGCCATGTTCGGGGGCTTCTACTTCTGGTGGCCCAAGATGACGGGCCGCATGCTGGACGAGCGGCTGGGCAAGGTGCACTTCTGGACGCTGTTCACGGGGTTCCAGCTGACGTTCCTGGTGCAGCACTGGCTGGGCGAGGCGGGCATGCCCCGCCGTTACGCCGACTACCTGGCCGCCGACGGCTTCACCACCCTCAACACGGTCTCCTCCGTCGGCGCGTTCCTGCTGGGCGGGTCCACGCTGCCGTTCCTCTACAACGTCTGGAAGACCGCCCGGCTGGGCCGCCCGGTCGAGGTGGACGACCCCTGGGGGTACGGCCGGTCCCTGGAGTGGGCCACCTCCTGCCCGCCGCCGCGCCACAACTTCCACGCGCTGCCCCGCGTCCGCTCCGACTCGCCCGCCTTCGACCTGCACCACCCGGAGGCGCGCGCGCTCCGCCGCGGGACGGGCGCGGGCGCGGAACCCACCCCCGATCCGCTGGGAGAGCACAAGCCGTGAGGTCGCCACGAGAGCCGTGAGGTCGCCATGAGAGCGGAATCCCACCTGTTCGCCGGTGTCGCCGTGTTCTTCCTCGGCACCGACGCCGTCTACGCCTGGCTGGCCCGGGAGCCCGCGGGCGTGGCCGCGCTGACCGTCTCCTGCCTGATGTCGGCCGTGATCGCCTTCTTCTGCGCGATGAACCACCGGCGCAAGGGCGGGCGCCCGGAGGACGCCCCCGACGCGGAGGTACGCGACCGGGCCGGCCGCATCGACTTCTTCCCGCCGGAGAGCGCGTACCCGCCGGTCACCGCCGCGGGCATGACGCTGATGGCGATCGGCGTCGTCTACGGGCTGTGGCTGTTCCTCATCGGCTGCGGGGTGCTGCTGGGGGGCGTGTCCGGCATGGTCTTCCAGTTCGCCCGCGTCTCGGACGGCGCGGACGGGTGAGGCGGGCGCGGGCGGGTGAGGCGGGCGCGGGCGGGTCAACGGGTGCGGCGGAAGCCGGCTCACTCCTCCTCCGCCCCGGGCAGCGGCGCCGCCAGCTTTCCGCCGAGTCGCAGGCGCTCCTCGTCCGTCGCCGGCAGGTCGACCCGGTCGCGGTAGTACCAGGCGCTCAGCGCCGCCCGCAGCCGGTGCCGGCGCGCCGCCCCCTCCCCCGGGCGGGCGAGGGGCCGCGGCACGTCCCGTACCAGCAGCTCGTAGCGGTGCGCCGGGTCGAGCGGGCGGTGCCTGCCCGAGATGCCGCCGGCGGCGCTCTGGACCGTCTCGCCGGTCGCCTCCCCCTCCTCCAGCAGCCGCCGGTCATGGGCCCGTAGAGCCAGGCAGGCCCGCTTGGTCAGCATGAACGCGACGACCGGGCCGACGACCAGCGCCACCCGGAGGATCCAGGTGAGGGTCTCCACCGAGACCCGGAAGACCGACGCGGCGACGTCGTTGCCGGCCGCGGCCAGCAGCACCCCGTAGCAGACGAGGGCGGCCACACCCAGGGCCGTGCGCACCGGGCGGTCGCGCGGCCGGTCGCACAGGTGGTGTTCCGTCAGGTCGCCCGTCACCCACCGTTCGAAGAAGGGGTACAGGTAGAGGACGAGGAACAGCAGGCCGGGCAGCAGCACGGCGGGGATGAAGACGTTCCACATGACGGTGTGCCCGGCCACCGCGTTCTCCCACGGCGGCATCAGCCGCAGCGCGCCCTCCAGGAAGCCGACGTACCAGTCGGGCTGGGCGCCGGTCGACGCCTGGTCGGTGCGGTAGGGGCCGAAGTCCCAGACGGGGTTGATCTGGGCGACGCCGCCGAGGACGGCGAGCACCCCGAACACCATCAGGCACAGCCCGGCCGACCGGGTCGTGAACTGCGGCACCATCGGCCGGCCGACGACGTTCCGGTTGGTCCTGCCCGGCCCGGACCACTGGGTGTGCTTGAGGTAGACCACCATCACCAGGTGGACGCCGATCAGCGCCATCATCGCCAGCGGGACGAAGAACACGTGGGTGGCGTAGAGGCGGTGGATGATCGAGTGCCCCGGGTAGGAGCCGCCCCAGAGCAGGAAGCCCAGGTACGTGCCGGCGACCGGGATCGACGTCACGATCGTGTACGCGGTCCGCATCCCCGTCCCGGACAGCAGGTCGTCCGGCAGCGAGTAGCCGCAGAAGCCCTCCAGCAGGGCGAACAGGAACAGGGTGACGCCGAGGACCCAGTTGAGTTCGCGGGGGCGGCGGAAGGCGCCCGTGAAGAAGACGCGCAGCAGGTGCAGGCCGACGGCGGCGACGAACACCAGGGCGGCCCAGTGGTGCGTCTGGCGGATCAGCAGTCCCCCGCGCACGTCGAAGCTGATGTGCAGCGTCGAGGCGTAGGCGTCCGAGACGAGGAGGCCGCGCAGGGGGCCGTACGAGCCGTCGTACAC
>NZ_JAIQLH010000042.1 GCF_020037025.1 Streptomyces huiliensis
CCAGGGGTAGCCCCCGGCCGCGTCCTCCGCGACGACGGCCTGGTAGACGTCCTCGTCCAGCCGCTGCGGCAGGGCGCAGGCGAGCGCGGCGGCCCGGTGGGCCGGGGTGTCGATCCACTTGAGGAAGCGGTCGACGGCGGTGCCGGAGGGGTCACCGACGGCATCGGGATCGGTGGGGCGTGCCTGAGCGAGGGTGTCGAGGAGGACCGGCAGTCGGCCGGACAGCCGCAGCAGCACCTCCACCACGCGGTCGTCCCGGATGCCCCGGGACGCGAGGAGGGCGCGTGCCTCGTCCTCGTCGAAGACGTCCAGGGGGATCCGAGTGACCTGGTCCAGCCAGTCGTCCCACGTGCCGGCGCGCAGCCGGTCCTGGCCCGCGAGCACCACCTGTACGTTGGCCGGCATGGTTCCGCACGTCTCGGTGAACAGCATGTCGCGCACCCAGGTGTCCAGGACCGGGCCGGTGCGCTCGTAGGTGTCGAAGAGGAGCACCACGCCCGGCCGCCCGCGTGCCACCTGGTCGAGGTCTTCGAGGAACGCCCGGGTGAGTGCCGTGGTCGGGTCCGGGGCCGGGTGGCCGTCGCGGGCGCCGTGCAGCAGGGTGCCGAGGGAGGTGCGCGCCCGGTCGGTGGCGGCGGCGAGTTGGTGGGGGTCCAGGGCTCCGGCCACTGGGCCCAGTCCTGGGACGAGGCCGAGTCCGGCCGGCCCGGCCTGGGCTATGAGGGTGCTCGACGGCGAGGTGAGGACGGGGTCCCCTTCGGCGCCCTCAGCCCCGGGCTCCGCGCGAGTGGCCTCGGCCTCCTGCCGCTGCCGTCGCCATTCCGCCACGCGCTTGTCGAACTTCTTCAGCGGATGGCCCTGCCGGCCGAGTTCGGCGCTGACCGCCTCCATCGCCTCCACGGCACTGTGCACCTCGTCGCCCACCATGGCCGTCGCGAGACCGTGTCGGCGAGCGAGTGCCTCCCACTGCCGGATCAGGGAGGATTTGCCCACCCCGGCCAGGCCGTGGACGTGGAAGAGGAAGTGGAACGCGTCGTCGAGCGGATCGCGGCCGAGGTTGTCCCGGAAGACGGCCAGTTCCCGGTCGCGGCCCTGGAACCCATTGTCGCGCCGGCGGCGGACCAGCTCCTGCCGTGACACCCGTTCCGTGCCCATCACGTCCCTCCCCAGTCACTCTGACGCCATCATGCACGGGCGCCGGACCGATCGGGGCAGTACGCGGGAAGTCATGGAACGGGCGGGCGATGTCCGCTCGGATGACCCCTCAGGTAATCGCTTTCCCACGTCCCCGGGCGGCACTGTGAGGGCACGACAAGCCGCCGGTCCTCACGGGCCGGCCCCTCACGGTCAGGAGACGACGATGCCCGCCTACGCCCTCGGTCACTTCCGCAGCAGCGTCCCGCACGCGGACGTCGTCGCGTACGTCGAGCGGATCCAGGACACCCTCGACCCCTTCGGGGGGCGGTTCGTGGTGCACGGAGGGGAGCCGGACGTGCGGGAGGGGGCGTGGGAGGGGGATCTGGTGCTGATCGAGTTCCCCGACCTGGAGCGGGCGCGGGAGTGGTACGACTCGCCCGCGTACCAGGAGCTGATCCCGCTGCGTACGCCGCACGTCGTCGGGGACGTGCTGCTGGCCGCGGGGGTGGGGCCCGGGTATCACCCGTCCGCGAAGGCGGAGGCGATCCGGGCGGCCATGGACGGCTGACGGGGCAATGGACAGAGACGGGCCGGCGCCGCCGATGAAGCGCCGGCCCGGTGGAGCTTCAGGCGTCAGCGGACGCGGCCGTACCAGACGCTGTTGGTCCAGATCTTCTCCAGGCGGACCTTCTTGCCGGTGCCGGGAGCGTGCCAGATCTTGTTTCCACCCGCGTAGATGCCCACGTGGTAGACGTTGCTGCCGGAGTGGAAGAACACCAGGTCGCCGACGGAGCGCGAGCCGCGGGAGATGTGCCGCGTGGCGTTGTACTGGTCGGCGGCCACGCGGGGCAGCTTCTTGCCGGCCTTCTTGAACGAGTAGAGCGTCAGGCCCGAGCAGTCGAAGCGGTTGGGGCCGGTGGCGCCCCACTGGTACGAGGAGCCCTTCTTGGACTCCGCGACCTTGACGGCCTTGGCGCCGGGAGTGGCCGCCTGGGCGTTCCCGGCCATGCCGGGGAGCAGGACGGATGCCGCGACGGTGGCGGCGGTGAGGGCCGATGCGGTTCCGGCCCGGGAGATGAGCGCGGGTATTCGAGGCAGCGCAGACATGCCGAGTAAGCCCTTCGTCATCCGCCTGCGAAAGATGACCTGTCGGGTTCGGGCTGACAAAGTTGCCCGGCCACCATGTGGCTTCACCCCTAGGACCACCGCCATCGTGGTCCGTCGTGCCTGGGTCTCCCGCTCCTGCCGATCCGCGTGTATCCGGTCCGCACCCGGAGCGGCGGCAGGACTCGGCGTCCGCCCGGGTCGCCCGCCTCTGTGACGGGTTCTTGGTTGTTCGGTGCATGATCCTGCACCATCCACCGGCGAAATCCGGTGTCGAAACGGCGTTCTGTGAGGTTCTTCACGCCGGCCGGAGGGTTTCGTTCCGGCGCCTTGACCCCTTCTCAGCAGGGACGACGCCAGGAACTGAGACCGAGTTTCTTCTGCATCGAGCTCAGCCCCAGGTTTTTGGTCCGGCCGCAGAACTCCCCCGGGTCCAGCTTGTATTCGACGTGGAAGACCGCCTTGCCGCGCTTCACGAAGGGCGCGAGTTTGTCGCATTCGCCGAACTCGGCGCACTGTTCGTTCACCGCGAAGTCGAAGTCGCCGACGAGTTCCGGGATCTGGTCGAGGTCGTTCTTCAGTCCGACGGACATCCCGCGGTCGTGGGCGAGCCGGGCGATCATGCGGTTGAACGCCAATTGGTGGGCGGCGGTGAGGGGGAAGCCCGTCTCGTTGCGGAACCCCTCGGTCAGGTCCGGCTCGACGGCGTCGAAGCCCTTCTTCCGGCACATGTCGAAACGTTCCGCCATGAGGGGCTCAAGGACGTCCAGGCGCCGGACGTCGAGCCACTTCTCGCCCTTCCAGCCGTCGTTGTCCTCGCCCAGCACCTCCTTCGGGAACTTCTTCGCGTCGGGCCGCCAGTCCTCGTACGCGCCCACGTTGACGTAGCAGACGACCTTGCGGCCGTCGGCGTGCAGCCGTTCGACGGTCGCCGCGTCGTTCTCGAAGCCGTCGATGTCGTAGACGGGGACGTCCACCGAGGTGTCGACCTTGCCGTCGAGCTGCCACTGCCAGCGGGTGCCGGGGCGCGGCTGCCAGCGGGCCGCCCGGCCGTCGGGCTTCCCGGACGACGACGGGGAGGCGGATTCCGGTGCCGACGGGCCGGCGGAGGGCGTGTTCCGGGACGGCGCCGGGCTCGTGCCGTGCCGGGGCTTCGCGGGGCCCGCGTCCGAGCGGCCGGGCCGGGGTGCCGCCGACGCGCCCGGCGTCCCGGCGTGCTCCGGTCCGCCGGCCCGGGCGGCGGCGTCACCGTCTTCCGCGCCCGTTCCCGAGCCCGAGCCCGAGCCCGAACAGCCGGCGGCGACGAGCAGGGCCGCCGCCGTCAACGCCCCGGCGCCCAGGGCCCGTCGGGCTCCTCGGCGCCGGGGTCCGGCCGGCTTCGGACGTCCGACCGGTTTCAGGCGTCGGGTGGTGGTGCGGTCTGCCATGGGTTCTCTCCCTTTCCCGGTACCGCGCAGTGCGCTCCGGCGCCGCGCAGCCCGGCCGTGCGGGCCACGTGACCGGCCCGCTCCTGGGGCACACCGTAGACCAAGTGGCAGAAGCGGGAGGGGAGATGGGATTTCGTCCAGGCCGGGACCGCGGCCGTCCGGTACGCCTCCCACGGCCCCTCGAAGGTCACGAGCAGATCGGCGATCCGGGCGTACCCGGGGTCCGGGTGCGTCCCGTGGTTGAACACCAGCGTCCGTGCGCCCAACGCTCTTGAGAGCAGGGCCAGTCGGCGGTAGCGGGCGAGGAACGCGGGGTCCGTCGGCACCTGGTCGAGGAACACCCCGTCGACGCCGTACCAACGGCGGTGGCTGCGCACGTCCGTGAGGACCGCGCGCCGCGGCCGGCGCCCGTAGTCCGTGTCCACGTACCCCAGCACCGGGACCCCCGCGCCCCGGAGCCGGTCCGCGGCGGTGCGGAACGCCGGGTCGGGCCGGTGCCCCGGGCCGTCGGCGGCGTTGAGCACCACGCCGCGCAGCGCGGGGGCGGCCCGCAGCAGGGCCGCCCACGCGCCGGGGTCCACCGCCGGGTGGACGTACAGCGGCACGAGCAGCCGCCGGCCGCCGGGCGCCGTCGTCACCGCGGCGCCCCCGCAGGCCGGGTCCGGGCGGCGGCCCAGAGGTCGGCGAGGGTGGTGTCGAAGGCGTACTCGGGCCGCCAGCCGAGCTCCTTCGCCGCCGCCGTGACGTCGGCCTGCTGCCAGGGCAGCGCCGCCGAGCGCGGCGACCCGGCGCCGCTCTCGTCGACGTGCCCCCGGAACCCGGCGGCCCGCGCCAGGCCCTCGGCGACCTCGCGGGCCGTGCGCGCCGTGCCGCTGCCGATGTTGAGCACACCGGTGACCGGCGCGGGGGCGGTGACGGCGAGCACGGCGGCGCGGGCGACGTCCCGGGCGTCGACGAAGTCGCGGTGCGCGGAGAGGTCGCCGGTGCGGACGACGCCGTCGCGGCCGGCCTCGCGGATGCCCTCGGCGAGCCGGCCGGGCAGCGAGCCGGGCGGCGAGCCGGGGCCCAGCGGGTTGAACACCCGCAGCACGAGCGCGTCGAGCCCGGAGCCGGTGACCGCCAGGGTGCCCGCCAGCTTGGTGGCGCCGTAGAGGCCGAGCGGGGCGGCGGGGGCGGACTCGGTGAGCGAGCGCGCGCCGTCCCCCGCCCCGTACTCGGCGGACGAACCGAGGTGCACCAGCCGGGCGGTGGGCGCGGCCAGCCGCAGCGCCTCGCAGAGCACGGCCGGGCCGCGCGCGTTGACGGCCGTCAGGACGGTGGCGCTGCCGCCGACGGCCCCGGCGCAGTTGACGACGGCGTCGGGGGCCGCGCCGCGCAGGGCGACGGCCAGGTCGGCGGGGTCGGCGCCGGCCAGGTCGCAGGGGAGGGCGGAGCCCGGCGACCGGCCGCCGTCGAGCACCCGCGCGCCGGGGAGGGCGCGCAGCTGCTCGGCGGCGTGCCGGCCCAGGAAGCCGGTCGCGCCCAGGACGAGGATCCGCATGCGGGTCGTTCACGCTCCTTTGATCAGCAGGTCGCGGCGGTGGGAGAACTCCGCGTTGGCCCGGTCGTAGTCGTCGGGGCGCCCGATGTCCAGCCAGTAGCCCTCGAACTCGTAGGCGTTCGGCGGGGTCCCGGCGGCGAGCAGGTCCAGGACCAGCTCGTCGAAGCCGAGCGGCAGGCCGGGCGTGTAGCGGGCCAGGGCGTCGCGGCTCACGCCGTAGACGCCCATGGAGACGCGGTAGTCCATGCTCGGCTTCTCGGTGAAGCCGGTGACGCGGCCGGCCTCGGTGGTCAGCACGCCGAAGTCGATGCTGACCTTGCGGGCGTAGGTGGCGATGGTGAGCGGGGTGCCGGAGGCGCGGTGCTCGCGCAGGACGTCGGCGAAGTCGAGGTCGGTGAGGACGTCGCCGTTCATCACGAGGAAGTGCTCGGGCAGCCGGTCCGCCATGGTGAGCAGCGGGCCCATGGTGCCCAGCGGGCTCTCCTCGGAGGTGTAGTCGACACGCAGGCCCCACTGGGAGCCGTCGCCGACGTAGGCGCGGATGATGTGCCCGAGGTGGCCGATGGCCAGGGTGCAGCTGGCGAAGCCGGCGCCGGCCAGCTGCCGCATCACGATCTCCAGGATCGCGTGCTGGTCGCCGATGGGGACGAGGGGCTTGGGCAGGGCGGTGGTGTACGGGCGCAGCCGGATGCCCTTGCCTCCGGCCAGGATCACTGCGTGCATGGGGTGCCGTTCCTCTCTGCTGACGTGGCTCGCGTGCGGGGACGGGTCGGATCGCGGGTGCGGACCGGGGGAATCGGTCACGCGGCGTTCGGTCAGACGGCGTTCGGTCACACGTTGTAGATGCCGGTCTTGTAGCGGGCCAGGTTGGCCGGGTCGCGGAAGAACTCCACGGTGGCGGCGAGGCCGTCCTCCAGGCTGTGGGCGGGCGCCCAGCCGGTGGCGGCGCGCAGCCGGGAGGCGTCGCAGACGAGGCGCATGACCTCGGAGGCGGCGGGCCGGACGCGGGCGGTGTCCTCGCGGACGTCGAGGTCGGTGCCCATGATCTTGCCGATCAGGCCGACCAGGTCGCCGACCGAGATCTCCTGCCCGGTACCGGAGTTGAAGGTACGGCCGACGACGCGTTCCGCCGGCGCGGTGCCGACGGCGCGGAAGGCCGCCACCGTGTCCTTGACGAAGCTGAAGTCCCGGGTGGGCCGCAGGTCGCCCAGGGTGATGGTGCGCTCCCCCGCGGCGACCTGCCCGATCACCGTGGGGATGACGGCGCGCATGGACTGGCGCGGGCCGAAGGTGTTGAAGGGACGCAGGGTGACGACGGGCAGCTCGAAGCTGGCGTGGTAGCTGTCGGCCAGCCGGTCGCCGCCCGCCTTCGAAGCGGCGTACGGGGACTGGGTGTTGATCGGGTGGTCCTCGGTGATCGGCACCGTCTGCGCGGTGCCGTACGTCTCGCTGGTGGAGGTGTGGACGAGACGGCCGATCCCCAGGTGGCGGACGGCCTCCAGCACGTTGAGGGTGCCGGTGACGTTCGTCTCCACGTAGCTGTGCGGGGCGCGGTACGAGTACGGGATCGCGATCAGCGCGGCCAGGTGGTAGACGGTGTCGGCGCCCTTGACCAGGTCCTGGACGGAGCCGGGGTCCCGGACGTCGCCGAGCACGATCTCCACCGCGTCCAGCGTCTCCGCCGGCAGGGTCTCCAGCCAGCCGAAGGACGAGAAGGAGTTGTACTGCACCATGGCCCGCACCCGGAGGCCGTCGGCGACGAGCGCCTCGACCAGGTGCGAGCCGATGAACCCCTCGGCACCGGTGACGGCGACGCGGCCGGGGGCGGGGGTTGCGGGGGCGGATGCGCTGGGGGACGGGGACTGCGGGGTCATGCGGAATGCTCCTCTGATGGGCGGACGGTGAGCGGCGGACGGTGTGCGGCCGCGCGCGGGTGAGGGACGGCCGGAGGCCGGGTCCCATGGCGGCGCGGTGGTGCGGTGGTGCGGTGACGGCCGGCGGCCCGGCCTTCCGGTGGTGCTATTGACGGCCGGTGAGCCGACCCTCCTGTGGTGCGATTGACGGCCGGTGAGCCGGGGCCCTCCGGTGGTGCGGTGACGCATGGGCGGTCGGCACCGGGACGTACGGTGGTGCGGTGCGCGGTGGCGTCGAGGCCCGGGGCCCGGCCCGACCTCCGCGCCCTCCCGGGTCCCCCGGAACCGGCCGCCGGAGGCGCGGCTCCGTTGCCGACGCCCGACCGCCTCCGCCTCGGCCGCGCACCGGCCGAACCGGCGGCCGAACCGACGGCCGAACCGACGGCCGGAACGGGGACGCCGGCCACCCGACAGCCCACCCGGACCGTAGGGGACCCACCCGGCCCGGCCCCCGCGCGTACCCTCAGCGATGCGCCGTGATCCGCCCCAGCCGGACGACCGCCGTGCCCGCCAGGGCCGCCGACGCGCAAGCGCAGACGACGAGTTGGACGACGGCCGGTGACGGCAGCCGTACCGCCAAGGCCGCGGCCTCCGCCGCGCCGGCCACGAGGCAGGCGACGGCCGGGGCCCAGGCGATGCCGTACGCCTGGAGCAGCAGCCCCGTCCACAGCACCGCGCCGAGGGCGAGCAGGGCCGCCGTGCGCAGCGGCGTCGGCGGCGGGCCGCCGGGCCAGACGGCGTCGGCGGCGAGGACCAGCGCCGCGAGGGCCGCGAGGTACACGGCGAGGCAGAGACCGAGGACCCGGGCGACGCCGGCCGGCAGTCCGCGGAGCGTGGTGGCGCGGGCCAGGGCCTTCAGGGCCTGGCTGCGGAACCGGTAGAGCAGCCATTCGGCGGCTCCCATGCTGAGGGTGAGGGCGATGACGGCGGGGCCCGCGGGGTCGGCGTGGCTGCCGTGGCGGAGGACGTCCCCGAGCGCGGCGACGCCCGTCAGGACGCCGCAGCCGAGCCCGAAGAGCCCGTAGGGGGCGGAGGCGAGCGGTGAGAGGGCGGGCGGCGGCGCGCCCTCCTCCCGTACGGCCAGGTGGTTCTGGTACGCCGCCGAACCGGTGACCGCGGCCAGCGTGGCCAGCAGCAGCCCGTACGCCACGGCGCGCGGCGGTTCGGCGACGAGGACGGCCGCGCCCCCGGCGGCGACCGGTATCAGGGTGTACAGCAGGAGGCGTTCGCGGCCCAGGACGAGCAGGACGGTCGCGGCGGACAGGTAGAGCGCCTGGCCGACGGCGAACGAGGCGGCCCCGGCGGGTCCCTGGAAGGCGAGGGCCGCCGCGGTGGCCAGGAGTGCGCCGAGCGGCGCGCCGGTGCGCAGGCAGCGGCCGGCGGCGGCCCGGCCGCC
>NZ_JAIQLH010000420.1 GCF_020037025.1 Streptomyces huiliensis
CGTAGGCGTCCGAGACGAGGAGGCCGCGCAGGGGGCCGTACGAGCCGTCGTACACGCCCTCGGTCATGCTCGGGACGAAGAACAGCGTCAGATAGCTCCCCGTGATCACCAGCACCACGAAGGCGTAGAGCGCGAGTTCGCCGAGGAGGAAGGACCAGTGGTCAGGGAACGCCTTGCGCAGCAGCGCCCGGGCCGCCTCCGACACCGGGGACCTGCGGTCGAGCGCGACGTAGCCGAGGACGGCCGCCTGCCGCGCGCGGGCCGCCGCCCGCGCCTTCCGCTTCCTGAACAGCACGCCCCGTACCTCGCTCCGTCGCCCGGCCCGCGCCCCCGCCGCCGCGCGCGGCGAGGTGTCCGGGTACCCGGCAGCATGGACGGCGCGGCGCGCGCGGGCG
>NZ_JAIQLH010000421.1 GCF_020037025.1 Streptomyces huiliensis
GCCGGCGGCGGCCCGGCGCAGCGCGGTACGGACGCCCGGGGCGAGCGGCGCGGCGGGGTCGGCGGTCCCGGGTACGACGACGGTGTCCGCGCCGCACAGCCCGTCCAGCCCCCAGGGCGCCCGCAGGGTGAACACCCCGGCGTCGACGTCGGTTCCCGGCCGCTCGGCGCACACGCGCACCGCGTAACCGGGGCTCCCGTCGGACAGTCGGACGCGACCGAAGGTCTCGACGGCGGTGGAGAGGTCGAACGGGATCACGCGCGGGAGGACGAGGACGGCGACGGTGTGCATGCGGGGACGGTACCGGGGGCCGGGCCAGGGCCATCGGACAGCCGGCAACCGACAACCACCAACCAAGCGGCGGTAATCCGTCGGAACGTGTCGGCAATGCCCCTGTGACCCACCGGCCGCCCTTCCTACCGTGTGATCCGTACGACGCGCCGGCGCCGGCCTCTCCCCTCCCCCACTCCGCTGCGCACGACCACCACGGAAGGCACCCCGCCCATGCACTACTTGCCCTACATCGCCCCCGTCGGCATCGGCCTCCTCTATGCGCTGGTGATGTCCCTCGTCGCCGAGGCCCACCGGCTGCGCCTCAACGCCGTGATGGTCGCCGGGGCGGGTGCCGCCTACCTCGGCGGCGGCGGGATGGGCGGCTGGGAGTTCGCGTTCACCGCGCTGGCCACGTACGTCGCGTACCGCGCCCTGGATTCCTGGACGTTCGTCGGCGTCGGCTGGCTGCTGCACACCGCGTGGGACGTCGTGCACCACCTCAAGGGGAGCCCCCTCCTGCCGTTCGCGCACGGCTCGTCGCTGGGGTGCGCGATCTGCGACCCGGTCATCGCCCTGTGGTGCCTGCGCGGCGGTCCGTCCCCGCGCGAACTCCTGCGCGGCGGCGGGCGGCGCGGGCCGCTCGGCGAACGGGCCGCCTGACGCCACCGCCCGCGCGCTCCGGGCGACGTCAGAACAGCCCCTCCGGCCCGTCCCCCTCCGGTTCCGGCACCCGGACCGCCGCCGTGGTCCGCGCACCGTCCGGCGCCGCCGCGAGCTCCCAGCCCGCCAGCCGCCGCGCGTCGACGAGCACCGGCCGGCCGTCCGTCGTCTCCAGGTAGACGTCGGGACCCGCCGCGGCGACCACGCGACCGACGACGGCGCACCCGGGCACGAGGTCGACGACGCCGTAGCGGGGGCCGACGCGGTCCAGGTGGAAGACCTCGTCGTGGTGGACGGGCGCGCAGGGCAGCACGTCCAGCGACTCCGGCAGCCCGGGGAGGGCGCGGGCGCGCTCGTGGAGCGCGGCGAGCTCGGCGGCCCGCTCGCCCGCCGGCGGCAGGGGGTGGCGGGCGGCGCGCTTGGCGGCGTACGGGAAGCGGTCCGGAACGCCCAGCGCGGCGCCGAGGACGGCCTCCGTCCGCCGGGCGGCCATCAGCGGGCCGCGGCCGAGCAGCGTGTGGGAGAGGGCGGCCTGTTCGAGGAGCCGGACGCCCTGGCGTTCGGTGGCCGTGATGCCGGCCTTGACCAGGCCGGGCGCGAACCACGCCAGGTAGACGTCGTACGGCCGCGGGTCGTCGGCGATCGTGTCGGCCGCGACGGAGTGGGAGCGGTCCAGCCGGGCGCACTCCGGGCACTGGGCGGAGACCGCGCCGGCGGGCACCTCGGCACCGGCGGGGCAGGGCGTGTAGCGGCCGGCGCGGCGGACGCCGACGCAGTGCCTCCGACCGCCGGTGACGAAGCCGAGCGCCCGCCCGGCGGGCAGCGGGGAACGGCGTTCGCCGTGCTCGGGGTGGAGCCACAGCAGGGCCGGGCCGTCCGCGCTCCAGCGCGGCCCGGCACAGAGCCAGCCGGGAGGTGTCATCGTGGTCGTCGTCCTTCGGTCGGTCATCCCCTGCCCCGCCCCTTCCCGTTTCTTGCGGGGGCAAGCCGTTCAGCCCGTCCGGCGTTTGAGGACAACCGCGCGGAGCGCGGTTTCGGGGGTCTGGGGGGCTTGCCCCCAGGAATCGGCGAAGTGGGGGTCCCCCCTCTGGGGGAGGGACCGGGGCACAGCCCCCCGCAGGGGCCTACCCCCGCGTCCACCGCCGCGTGGCCCCACTGACCACCGCCGCCATGGCGGCCAGACCGGCCACCGTCGTCAAAGCCCCGGACAGCGAGAACCGATCCGCGAGCAACCCGATCGCAGGCGGGCCGAGCAACATCCCGCCGTACCCGAACGTCGACGCCGCGGCGACACCCCCGGGCCCGGTCAGCTCCCCGGCCCGCCCGATGGCGACGGGAAAGATGTTGGCGAGGCCGAGCCCGGTCAGGGCGAAACCGAGG
>NZ_JAIQLH010000422.1 GCF_020037025.1 Streptomyces huiliensis
GAAAGATGTTGGCGAGGCCGAGCCCGGTCAGGGCGAAACCGAGGAAGACCGCCCACAGCTCCGGCACGAGAGAGGCGAGGAGCATGCCGGCGGCGGCCGTCGCCCCACCGAAGACGAGCGTCCGCGTCTGGCCGAGCCGTTCGAGCAGGGCGGTACCGGACAGCCGCCCCACGGTCATCGCGAGCGCGAACACGGAGTACCCGACGGCCGCGGTCCCGGCCCCCACTCCGACGTCCTGCCGGAGGTGGAGAGCGCCCCAGTCGGCGAGCGCCCCCTCGCCGTACGAGGAGCAGAGAGCGATCAGACCGAAGAGGACGACGACGCCGCGCCCGCGCACGGGAGCCGCGGACCGCCGCGACGTGTGCGACACGTCGTCCGCGGGGATCGCCTCGGGCGGCCGGGGCGCCGGATGGGCGAGCAGCACCCGCCCGGCGAAGACGGTGACGACGAGGCCGACGGCGGTCAGCAGGAGCAGGTGGTGGGTCACCGCGAGCCGCCCGGCGACCAGCCCCCCGAGCCCGGCGCCGAGCATGCCGCCGACGCTGTAGGCGGCGTGGAAGCTGGGCATCACGGGCCGGCGGAGGGCGGTGACGAGGTCGACGGCGGCGCTGTTCATGGCGACGTTGATGCCGCCGTAGGCGGCGCCGAAGACGAGGAGGACGAGGCCGAGGGCGGTCGCGGACCGGGCGAAGGGCGGCAGCGCGATGCCGAGGGCCAGCACGGCCGCCGTGACGACGGTGACCGGGTGGCTGCCGAAGCGCCGGCACAGCCGCCCGGTGAGCATCATGACGGCGACGGCGCCGGCCGAGACGCCCAGCAGGGCGAGGCCGAGCGCGCCGGCGGAGGCGCCGGTGCGTTCCTTGATCGACGGGATGCGGACCACCCAGCCGGCGAAGAGGAAGCCGTCGAGGGCGAAGAAGACGGTGAGGGCGGTACGGAGGCGGCGGAGCGACGGATCGGTGGAGGTGACACGCTGGTCCCCGGCACTCCCCCGAAAGGCCGTCCGTATTTTGTTTAGCGTCGGCACAAAGTCAGAATAGGGGTGTGACCCAGACTCGGACAACACGTTTGGAGCGCGGCCGGGCCGCCCTCGGCCCCGCCCTGGAGCTCGTCCACACCGGACGCGCCCCCACCCGCGCCGTCCTCACCGCCGAACTCGGCGTGACCCGCGCCACCGCCGGCGCGGTCGCCGCGGAGCTGGAGGCGCTCGGTCTGATCCGGGTGGACGCCCGCCCGACGGCGTCCACCGGGTCGCAGGGTCGCCCCTCCCACCGGCTGTCCGTCGCGCCCGACGGTCCCGTCGTCCTGGCGGCGCAGATCCACGCGGACGGCTTCCGGGCCGCGCTCGTCGGCCTCGGCGGGCGGATGGTCGCCACGGCGCCCGGCTGCATGACGGTCCCCGCCGACCCCGCGCGCATCATCGACGCCGTCGTGGCGGCGGGCGCCGGGCTGCTGCGCGAGACCGGCCGGCGCTGCCTGGGCGCCGGGCTCGCCGTCCCTTCGGCGGTGGCCGAGCCGGAGGGCACCGCCCTCAACCCGCTGCACCTCTCCTGGCCCGCCGGGGCGCCGGTCCGCACGCTGTTCACCGAGGCCCTGGCCAAGGCGGGCGTCCTCGGCCCGGGCGGCGTCCCCGTCCCCGGCATGGCCGGCAACGACGTCAACCTCGCCGCCCTGGCCGAACACCGCCACGGCGCCGGCCGCGGCGCCCGCCACCTGCTGTGCGTGGCCACCGGCCACCGCGGCGTCGGCGGTGCGCTGGTGCTCGACGGGCGCCTGCACAGCGGGAGTTCGGGCCTGGCCCTGGAGGTCGGCCACCTGACGGTCAACCCGGCCGGGCTGCCCTGCCACTGCGGCAGCCGCGGCTGCCTCGACGTCGAGGCCGACCCGGCGGCCTTCCTCACCGCCGCCGGCCGGACGCCGGGCCCGGACAGCTCCCTGCTGCACCAGGCCACCGAGCTGCTCAGGACCGCGTACGACGACCCGTCCGTCCGGGACGCCGCCGAGCTGATCGCCGACCGCCTGGGCCTGGGCCTCGCCGGCCTCGTCAACATCCTCAACCCCGACCGCATCGTCCTCGGCGGTCTCCACCGCGAACTCCTCGCCGCCGACCCCGACCGCCTCCGCGCCGTCGTCGCCGACCGCAGCCTCTGGGGCCGCAGCGGCAGCGTCCCCATCCTCCCCGCCACCCTCGACCACAACAGCCTCGTCGGCGCGGCGGAGGCGGCGTGGCAGCCGGTCCTGGACGATCCGCTGGGGGTGCTGGGCTGAAGGGCCGGCGGAATTCGGCTTCGCCGGGCGGTGAACGCGGTGGACTCGCCGAGCGGGGAGCGCGGCGAACTCGCCGAGCGGTGAACGCGGCGAACTCGCCGGGGGCGGGCAGCCGCGGCGAGTCCGCCGAGAGAGGGCAGACGGCAGTCGCGGCGAGTCCGCCGAACGCCGGTCATGGCGAGTTCGCCGCACGGGGCGTCACGGATCGTGAGGACCACCGCAATGGTCCTCGCGCCCCGGCATGCCACCGTCCACCCGGACCGGGCGCTACGGCCGGGGCGCGGCCGGATCGGCGGTCCGCCCGGCCGTGTTCCCCGCGCGGCGGGCCCGTTCGGGTCCGGCCCGGCCGAGGAGGCCGACGGCGAGCGCCGCGGTGGCCAGCGCGGCGGCGCCCCACAGCAGCGGCGTGATGCCGGCCGCCTCCACGACCGTGCCGCCGAGGAACGCCCCCAGGGCTATGGCGGCGGTGAAGACGCCCACGTACACACCGGTGATCTGCTCGACGCGGTGGGGCGCGGACCGGGTCATCCAGATCTGCCCGGCCACCGAAAGCCCGCCGTAGGCCAGTCCCCACAGGGCGATGCCCACGCCGGTGGCTCCCGCGCTGCCGCCGAGGAGCGCCAGCAGCGCGATCGCCACCGAGATCCCCGCCGCCAGAACCAGGACCGTGGCCCGGGCACGGCGTGCCGCCGCGGCACCGGCGGCGAAGTTGCCGGCCAGGCCGAAGCCGCCGTAGACCAGCAGGAGCAGGGCGACGGTCCCGGACGACAGCCCGGTGCGCTCCTCCAGGACCGGCCGGACGTAGGTGTAGGCGGCGAAGTGGGCGGTGACGAGGAGGGTGATCAGCGCCAGGCCGACGGCCACGGCGGAGGAGCGGGGACGGGAGCGGTCGTCCGGGGCGCTCAAGGCGTCCGGGCCGACCGGATCGGCCTGCCCCGCCGG
>NZ_JAIQLH010000423.1 GCF_020037025.1 Streptomyces huiliensis
GTCCATCAGCACGATGTCCGGGCGCGTGGCGCGGGTGACGGACAGGGCCTCGACGCCGGTCGCGGCCTCGCCGACGACCTCCATGCCCGGTTCGGCGCCCAGGATGGCGCACAGGGCGGTGCGGACCATGCGTTCGTCGTCGGCGACGACGATGCGGAGCGGGGTGCTCACCGGGCCGCACCGCCCAGCGGCAGGCGGACGGACAGGCGCCACACGCCGTCCCGCGCGCCCGCGGTGCTGGTGCCGCGCAGCAGCCGGGCGCGCTCGGCGATGCCGGTCAGCCCGCGACCGCCGCCGCCGCGGGTGCGGGCGGGGGTGCGCCCGACGGGGTTCTCCACGGTGACCTCCAGGGTCTCGGTGTCGGTGGTGACGTGCAGCCGCACGGGCACCGGGCCCGCGTGCCGCAGGGCGTTGGTGAGGCCCTCCTGGACGATCCGGTACGCCTCGCGGGAGACGACGGGCGGGAGCGCGCCCAGTCCCGCCGGGGCGGTGACGTCGACCGTGCCGCCGGCCGCGCGGGTGCGTTCCACGAGCGCGTCCAGGTCGGACAGGGTCGGCGCGGGCGCGGCGGAGGCCGGGCCGTCCTCGCGCAGCAGGCCGAGGACGGTGTCGAGTTCGCCGACCGCCTCGCGCGTGGTCTCCTCGATCGAGGTGAGCGCCCGGCGGGCGAAGGCGGGGTCGCGGTCGAGGACCCGGCGGGCCGCACTGGCCTGGAGCAGGACCGCGCTCAGCGCGTGGCCGACGGAGTCGTGCAGTTCGCGGGCGAGCCGGTTGCGCAGGGCCAGTTCGTGGGCGCGCCGCTCGGCCGCCGCCAGCCGGTCGGCCGCCGTCGGGCCGAGGAGGGCGGGCGCCCGGCGCGCGAGCACGGCACCGGCCGCCCGGGAGGTGACCGCCAGCAGCACCATCAGCCCCAGCCCGCAGAGCGGGGCCAGCAGCGGCAGCAACGGGCCGCCGAGGATCCGGAACCAGGGCAGCCGGCCGGGCGCGTCCGGGTCCAGGAACGGCATCGTGCAGAGCGCGACGGCGGCGGGCGGCGCGGCCAGCGACATGCCGCTGACGACGCCGCCCAGCGCGAGGTGCAGGGTGAAGTAGAGGGCGGGGCGGCCGCGTTCGGCCCAGGTGCGGGCCGGTCCGGTGGCGAGCTCGGCGTCCCCGACGTCGCACAGGGCGCGCGCGGTCGCGCTCTCCAGCGGGCGGATCATGGGGAAGAGCAGCGCCGAGAGGGCGGCGAGCGGGAGCGCCACGGCGAAGGTGGTGATCTGGAGCAGGGGGGAGAGGAACACGTTGACGCCCCGGCCGCGGTGGACGAGCGACAGGAGCACGTTCGCCAGCAGGAAGTACGGCATCACCAGGGCGCCGCCGATCAGCAGGTGCACCCAGCGCAGCCGCGCCCGCCGGCCCAGGAGGCCGCCCAGGTGACCGCGGAGGAGGGCGCGCGGTTCCGGGCGCGCGCCGGCCGTCACGGCGCGGTGCGGGCGTACGAGCGCGCGTGCGCCGGCTGCTGTACGCCGGTCGGCGGCCGTTCGGTGGCCGGACGTCCGGTCGGCGGTCTTTCGGTCGGCGGTCTGTCCGCCGGCGGTCTTTCGGTCACGGGGTCAGCGTAGGTGACGGGTACGCGCCAGAGGGAAGGGATCCCGCTCCCTCGGCTCCCTCGGTGTCAGAACGGCTACAGCACAGGATCGATGACGGGCAAGGGCTGGACGGAGCGGTACGGCATGGTCCACTTTCGACACCACACGCGACCGACCGGACACCGACCGGACATCGACTGGACACCGAGGAGTGCATGTGAACGATCTCGACTCCGCCCGGCAGGGCGGCTCAGGGGCGCTGGACTCGATATTGCGCATCGCCTTCGGCTTCCAGGCGTCGAAGGTGCTGTTCACCGCCGTCCGCTTCGGCGTCTTCACGGAACTGGCCGAAGCACCGCTGACCGCCGACGAACTGCGCGCCCGGCTCGGTCTGCACCCGCGCGCCGCCCGGGACTTCCTCGACGCGCTGGTGGCCCTCGGCCTGCTGGACCGCGGCCCCGGCCCCGGCGGCCGGTACGCCAACACCCCCGTCACGGCCCGCTACCTGGACCGCGGCAGCCCCGCCTACGTGGGCTGCGCCCTGGAGATGTACGACAACCGGCTCTACGGGTTCTGGGGCAGCCTCGCCGACGGGCTGCGCACCGGCGAGCCGCAGAACGAGATCCGGGACGGCGGCGAGCTGTTCGGCACCCTCTACAAGGACCCCGAGCGGCTGGCCGGTTTCCAGCAGGCGATGACCGGGCTCACCATGCGCTCCGCGGACGCCCTCGCCGAGGCCGTGGACTGGTCCGCCCGCCGCACCGTCGCCGACATCGGGTGCGCCGAGGGCGCCATGCTCAGCCACCTCCTCCACCGCCACCCGCACCTGCGCGGCACCGGCCTCGACCTGGAGGCCGTCCGCGGCAACTTCGAGCGCCACCGCGAGCGTTGCGGCCCCGCCGACCGGCTCTCGTTCACCGCCGGGGACTTCTTCGCCGACCCGCTGCCCCGCGCCGACGTCCTCCTCTTCGGCCACATCCTGCACGACTGGGACCTGCCCGCGAAGCGGACGCTGCTGCGCAAGGCGTACGAGGCGCTGCCCGAGGGCGGCCTCGTCGTCATCCACGAGAGCTTCATCGACGACGACCGGCGGGAGAACCTCGTCGGACTGCTCGGCAGCCTCAACATGCTCATCGAGACCCCCGGCGGCTTCGACTGCACCGCCGCGGACTGCCGGAGCTGGCTCGCGGAGGCCGGGTTCCGGGAGACCTGGTCGCGGCACCTGGCGGGCGCGGAGTCGATGGTCGCCGGCCGCAAGTGAGCGCGCCCGGGGTGACGTGCGCGTCCGTGGTGACGGGGGTGACACTTGCGGTGCCGGGTCCGGGCGGGAGACTGGCGAGGACCGATCGTGACCCCGGCGGAGCCGGACCGGAAGCGTCCGTACCCTCGGCGGCGCGGTCACGCGGTGACACGGCGATGCCTGCCGGACGGGAGAGGACATGACGCACGACAGCACGGTGCTGCACATCAAGGGACGGGTGCTCACCGGGCCGGACCCCGACGGCGGGGTGCGCGACGAGATGTGGGTGACCGGCGGCCGGATCACCTTCGAGCGCCCGGCCGGGGCGCGGGACGTCACGACCGTCGAGGGCTGGGCCCTGCCGGGCCTGGTGGACGCCCACTGCCACGTCGGCCTGGACGCGCACGGCCCGGTCGACGCCGCGACCGCCGAGAAGCAGGCGCTGGCCGAACGGGAGGCGGGCGCCCTGCTGTTGCGCGACGCCGGCTCCCCGTCCGACACCCGGTGGATCGACGACCGGGACGACCTCCCGCGCATCATCCGCGCCGGCCGCCACATCGCCCGTACCCGCCGCTACATCCGCAACTACGCCCACGAGATCGAGCCCGAGGACCTGGTGGCGTACGTGGCGCGGGAGGCGCGGCGCGGCGACGGCTGGGTCAAGCTGGTGGGCGACTGGATCGACCGGGAGACCGGTGACCTGGCCGCCTGCTGGCCGCGCGGCGAGGTCGAGGCGGCCATCGCCGAGGCGCACCGGCTGGGCGCCCGGGTGACGGCGCACTGCTTCGCCGAGGAGTCGCTGGCGCCGCTGGTGGAGGCCGGGATCGACTGCATCGAGCACGCGACCGGCCTGACCGAGGAGACGATCCCGCTGTTCGCCGAGCGCGGCGTCGCGATCGTCCCGACGCTCGTCAACATCGCCACCTTCCCGCGGCTCGCGGACGGCGGTGAGAAGAAGTTCCCGCGCTGGGCGGACCACATGCGGCGGCTCCACGAGGGCCGTTACCGCACGGTCGGCGCCGCGTACGACGCCGGCATCCCCGTCTACGTGGGCACGGACGCGGGCGGCTCCCTCGCCCACGGCCTGGTCGCCCAGGAGGTCGGTGAGCTGGTCAAGGCCGGCCTCCCGTCCTCGGCCGCCCTCGCCGCGGCGACCTGGGGGGCGCGGGAGTGGCTGGGACGCCCGGGGCTGGAGGAGGGCGCCTCGGCGGACGTGGTCGTGTACGAGGCGGATCCCCGGGCGGACGTGCGGGTGCTGGCGGCGCCGCGGCGGGTGATCCTGCGGGGAAGGGTGGTGGGTTGATGAGGCAGCGTCTGCGGTAGGAGCTTCCTCCTGTTGCCGACGCTTCGAACTGGCGGGCGGAAACCACCCGTTGGGATGAACTCCCTCAAGAATGCTCGCCGTTCACTCTCCCGGGAACGACCATGACGTGGTCGACGCCGACGGCGCGTGATGTCCCCCATCGGCGCGCCGTCGGCTCCTTCTCTCGTGGGGAGTTCCACACCCGTGTCCAGCACCACCAGATCTTCCTTCGGCATGCCCGTTTCCCGGCGCAGGGGCCTGCCGTCCGCCGCTTTTCTCGCCACCCTGACCGCTGTCGCGGCGGGCACCACCCCTGCTCACGCCGCCCCCGCCACGGGCGACCACCGCACGGGCAAGGCCGACGCCGTCGTCCTCCGCGCCGGGCTCGACGTGTCGCTGCTCGACAAGACCGTGCGGGTGCCGGTCAACGCGTCGCTCAACGACGTCCACGCGCCCGGGAACGCGGCGCGGACCGCGCTCACCGTGCGGGCGGGCGGCGCGGAGCAGGGCCGGCCGGTGGAGCTCCTCCGCGCCGACGCGGCCACCGCCCGCGCCACCGCCGACGAGCGCGCTGCGACCGGCCGCGCCGAACTCCTCCACGCCAAGGTGCACGTCCCCGGCCTGCCGCTGCTCTCCCTGATCGAGGTCCGGCAGGTCACCGCGGAGGCGGTCTGCCGGGCCGGACAGCGGCCCACCGCCACGTCCAACCTGCTGGGTTCGGTCACCGTGCTCGGCAAGAAGGTCACCCTGACCACCGGCGGCACGACCAACGTCGACGTACCGGGCGTCGGCCGGGTCCGCCTGGACCTGTCGAAGACCGCCACCACCTCCCGCACCGGGGCCGCGACCGCCCTCGAACTGGCCGTGGACGTCAACCCGTTGAAGCTCAACGTCGCCGAAGTGCACGGCCGCGTCACCCTCGTCCGCGCCGGCTGCGAGTCCCCGGCCGGCCCCGGCAAGCCGGCCAAGGAGCCCCCGGCCCCCGCCAAGCAGACCCCCGGCAAACCGGCCACCCACGCCCCCGGCCCCGAGGTCAAGCCGCAGACCGTCGCCGACAAACGCGACCTCGCCGAGACCGGCGGCTCCTCCGCCACCCCCTGGATCGCCGGCGCGGCCGGCCTCCTCGTCCTCGGAGGCGGCGGCGCCCTGATCACCGCCCGCCGCAGGGCGGGGGCGCGGGGGCGCGGCTAGAAGGGGAAGCGCGGGCGGGGTGGCCCCTCAGCCCCCCGCCAGTGCCTTCTCCAGGGCCTCCGCGAAGCGGTCCGTCGTCGGGCGGTCGCGGACCGCGAGGCGGAGGTAGTCGGGGCCGAGGCCGGGGAAGGTGTCGCCGCGGCGGACGGCGAAGCCGAGGCC
Source organism: Streptomyces huiliensis (assembly GCF_020037025.1). GTDB lineage: Bacteria > Actinomycetota > Actinomycetes > Streptomycetales > Streptomycetaceae > Streptomyces > Streptomyces huiliensis. Next base: position 5,468 of record NZ_JAIQLH010000423.1, read on the forward strand.
GCGG
>NZ_JAIQLH010000424.1 GCF_020037025.1 Streptomyces huiliensis
GCGGCACCGCAGGTGTCGGCCGTCCGCTTCCGCGGTGCCGACGTCCAACGGCGCCGGGCGCCGGCGGGCGGCCGCCCCGCGCGGGCGCCGCCTGCGGAAGCCGGCCCTCGCCGGCTACGGAAGCTGGCCCTGGGGCGCGTCCGTGCGGTGTACGCCCGGCTTGGCGTCGCCGGAGTCGTGGCCGTCGGTGGCCAGCCAGCCGCCCACGCCCGCCGCCGCGGCCAGCGCCGCCGCGGCGGCGCCTAGCTTGATGCGGCGGCTGCGCCGGGCCTCGGCCGAGCCGCGGTGCTTGGCGGAGCCGGCCCGGGGCTCGCCCGCCGCCCGGGGGGCGCGGGCCGTGCCGTGCGCGCCGCCCGCCAGCTCTTCGGGACCCGGCACGCGCATGCTCGTATGGGTGTCACGGGTGGAGTCGAAGGCGGGGGTGGGCACCAGCGGGACCGCACCCCGGCGACGCGGCGCGGGCGCCGTACCGCCGGGCGCCCCCTGCCCGTCGTACGCCGTGCCGGGCGTCTCCGCGCCGTCGGCGGAGGCCGCACCCGGTTCGTCGGACTCGTCGGCGCCCGGCTCGTCGATGTCGAGCGGCGGCAGTCCGGCCAGGCCGGGCTGCAGTTCCCGCAGCCGGGAGGCCAGCTCGGAGGCGCGCAGCCGGGAGGCGGGCGCCTTGGCCAGGCACTGGACGATCAGCTGCCACAGCTCGTCGGGGATGCCCGGCAGCGGCGCCACCGTCTCGGTGACGTGCCGCCGCAGGACGGCCCCGGGGTGGCCGCCGCCGAACGGCGTGAACCCGGCGAGCAGCTCGTAGAGGACGGTGGCCAGCGCGTACACGTCGACGGAGGCGCGCGGTGGCAACCCCTCGATGATCTCGGGCGCGAGGTAGTCGGGGGTGCCGATGACGCTCCGCTGCACGGCCGCGCGGCCGCCCGCGCCGGCGCCCTGCTGCCGCTCCCGGGCCGGGCGCGGGGCGTCGACGAGACGGGCGATGCCGAAGTCGGTCAGCAGCGCCGGGTGCGCGCCGCCGGGGCCGAGCGGGCCCTGCATGTCGAGGAGGACGTTCTCCGGTTTGACGTCGCGGTGGACGATCCCGGCCTTGTGCGCGGCGGCCAGGGCGTCGGCGACGTCCGCGACGATGGCGACGGCCGCCTCGGGGGCGAGCCGGCGCTCGTGGTCGAGGCGGGTGCGCAGGTCCGTGCCCCGGATCAGGTCCATCACCAGGGCGAGGTCGGCGCCGTCCACGACGAGGTCGCGGACGCCGACCACGTGCAGGTGGTCGAGGCCGAGGAGGGCGGCGCGCTCCTGAACGAACCGGCCGACGAGCTCCTGGTCGGACGCGAGGTCCTCGCGCAGGAGCTTGATCGCGACCGGGCCCTCGGGCCCCTCGCCGAGCCACACCGTTCCGGCGCTGCCCCGGCCGAGGACCTGGTGGGCGGTGTACCGGCTGCCGATCTTCCGTGCCAAGACTGTTCCCCGACTCCTCCGACATCCGACAGGCGCGTCACCGACAACCTACGCGGCCGAGGGGATGCTAGGGGCACCGGGCGGTGCCGGACCCCTTTTCCGCGGCACTGGTCACCCTACGGGTGGCGGCGGCCCCTCGACCCCGGCCGTGCACCGGTCGTGTTCCCGCCGACCGGTCGTGTTTTCGACGGTCTCGGCGTCCTCGGCGGTTGCGGCGGTTGCGACGGTTGCGGCGTTCTCGACGGCGGACGGCGAAGGGCCCCGCTCACACCTTCGACCCCAGGCCGGACACCCAGTCCTTGGCCTTGGTGACCCAGTCCCAGGCTGCGTCCCAGAAGTTCTTGCCGTCGGCGACCCAGTCCTTGAGCGGGGTGAACTCCCACACCGCCCACGAACCGATGACCAGGATGACGATCAGAAAAAGGCAGCCCTTGAGACACCCGAGGCCCGGGATGCGCATGGGGTTGGCGCTGCGCTGCCGGGGCGGACGGGGCTCGCGCCGGGGCGCGGGCTCCGGCTCGGGCGGCGCGTACCGCTGCGGCTCCGGCGGCGGCGCGGGCTGCTGCCGGCGCGGCTCGGGACGGCGGCGCTCGGGCCGCTGGGGGGCCTGACGCTGCTGCTGAGGCTGCTGTGCCTGCTGCTGCGGTGGGTACTGCTGTCCTTGCTGCGGGTACGGGGGCTGCTGCGGGTAGCCCTGCCGGTGCTGCTGGTTGGGATACCCCTGCGGGTTCGCGTGCGGGTTCTGCTGCGGGCTCTGCTGAGGCGTCGCGTAGCCCCGCTGGTCCGGGTAGCCCTGCTGCTGGTTGTACCCCTGCTGCGGATACGGCTGCTGGTAGGGCTGCTGGTGCTGCTGCGGCGCCTGACGGCGCGTGGGGCGCCGGCGCAGCGGGTCCTCGCTGGGGTCCAGGTACTGGACCTGCGTCTGGTCGTTGCGGTCGCGCGCCGCGCGCAGCTGCGTCTGCCAGGGGTGCTCGCCGTCGCCCTGCTGCGCGTCGGGGCCGACGGGCGGCATGGCGCGCGTCGGGTCGGCGCCGCCGTACCCGCCGGGGCCGGTGGGCATGATCCGGGTGCCGTCGGGGGCCGCCGAGCCGGTGGGCAGGACCTGGGTCGGTCCGGCGTCGGGGCCGGGCGGGGTGCTGGGCAGCACGCTGGTCGCGGCGTTCGGGTCGTAGGCGCCCGGGTCGTGGCCGGCCGACGGGTTGACGGTCGGGGGCAGCACCTGGGTGGGGTCCGCGTCGCCGAAGCCGCCGCCGGGGCCTGCCTGCTGACCGGCCAGGCCCGTGCCGGGAACCTGAGCCGGCTCCGGGTCCGGGGCCAGCAGGGCGGCGACGCCGAGCGCCGCCTCGGCCTGGGCGGGGCTCGCGTGCACGCCGACGCCGGCGGCGACCACGCGCAGGGCGCGGGCCAGGTTCTCGGCGCTCGGCCGCTCCTCCGGGCGCTTGCGCAGACAGCGTTCGATGACCGTCCACAGCGGTTCGGGGACGGTGGTGGGACGGCGCGGCTCCGCGCTGAGGTGCTGGTGCAGCACCTCCAAGGCGGTCGCCCCGGCGAACGGCGGACGGCCGGTGACCAGCTCGTACAGCAGGATGCCGGCGCCGTAGATGTCGACGGCGGACGTCTGCGGGCGGCCCTCGGCGGACTCGGGCGCGACGTACGCCGGGGTGCCCACGAACTCGTGGGTACGGGTCAGGCCGGGCGAGTCCGCGAGGCGCGCGATGCCGAAGTCCGTGAGCATCGGGTGCATCCGGCCGTCCTCGTTCTTCAGGAGGACGTTGGCCGGCTTGAGGTCGCGGTGGACGATGCCGTCGGCGTGGCTGGCCGCCAGGGCGTCGGCGATCTGGGCGGTCAGCAGGGCCGCGGCCACCGGGGTGAACGGGCCGTTCTCGCGCAGGTAGCGGTGCAGGTCCGGGCCGTCGACCAGGTCCATCACCAGGGCCAGCAGGTCGCCCTCGACGACGAGGTCGCGGGTGCGGACGATGTTCGGGTGGGTGAGCCGCAGCAGGACGGAGCGCTCGCGCAGGAAGCGCATGACGACGTCCGCGTCGTTGGCCAGCTCCTCCTTGAGGACCTTGATGGCGACGGTCTCGCCGGGCTGCCCGGCCACGGCCGCCTCGGCACCCGCCGCTTCCCGCTGGCTCGCCCGCCAGACGGTGCCCGTCGCTCCGCGTCCGAGCGGCTCTTCGAGCAGGTATTTGCTGCCTACCGGCCGCACGTCATGCGCTCCCTGGTCGTGTACTCCGGCCCGGTGGCCCGCGGTCGTGCCGCGAGCCGGGTGCTGGGCCGCCTCGTCTTCCCGGTTCCTCCGGCTTCCGGTTCTCTCCGGTCCTTCCGGTTCTCTCCGGTCCTTCCGGTGGGTCCGGCCGTCCGGCGCCCGGTCTCCCGGAGCCGGCCCTCCGGCCCACTGTAGTGCGGTCCCACGCGCCGCCGTCCTGGCGAATCCGTGGGGCACGGGGGAAAGACGCGCCTGCGGGACCGTTGGTTGCCACGGGCGGCGGCGGGAGTTCCGCCGCGGGCGGGACGGCGCGCGGAGCGCGCGGGACGGGCGAAGGCGCGCGGGGCGGCGCGCGGCGGGGACGAGACGAGGGAAAGAGCGGCCGCAGGCCCTGGGGAAGGGAGGGGAAGGGGCCGTCGGCCGAAAGAGGACGGTGCCGGGCGGCGCCAGGCGAAGAAAGACGGAGAGAAACGGAGAGAAACGGAGAGAAACGGAGAGAAACGGAGAGAAACGGAGAGAAACGGAGAGAAACGGAAGGAATTCCCCGGATGTCCGATCGCTCCCCACTCACGATCGGACGTTTTCTTCACCACACCGCACGGGCCGGCCGATTTCCAAGATCACGAAACGGGCTGCGCCGGGCGCGCTGTCAGTGGCAGGTGCGAGGATGCTCGCAGCACGGTGCGGTGGGGGCGGAGCCGAGGCCCCGCGCTCCGTGGTGACCTGTACGTGCCGAAGCGCCCGTGCGGCCGGTGGGGGAGACGTCCTGCCCCTGTCCGGCGCATCAGGGGCAGGAAGGGACTGTGGACGCCGATGCAGATCCGGCTGACCGTCCTCGGGCCGTCGCTCGGCGGCCACGCCGCGCACGCCTGCGACGTTCTGGTGACCGCCCCCGCGGGCACCGCCCTCGCCGGTGTGACGAGCGGCCTGGCCGCCGTCCTGGCCGCCGCCGGTTCCGACCTCGGTACCGGGGCCGTCGCCGTCTACGCGGGCACCGAGCGGCTGGACGCCCAGCGCTGCGCCCTGGGCGAGCCCCCGCTGATCGACGGCGCGGTGCTCTCCCTCGGCGCCCCGGCCGACCCGGAGCGGCACCCCGTCGCGCCCCTCGCGCTGCTGGCGGAGACCACCGCCCGACTCCACGTCGTCTCCGGCCCGGACGCGGGCGGGGTGCACCTGCTGCACGGCGGCGAGGTCCGCGTCGGCCGCTCCTCGGCGGCCGACGTCCCGGTGGACGACCCTGACGTCTCCCGGCTGCACTGCGCGGTCACCCTCGGCGACGACGGCCGCGTCACCCTCCACGACCTCGGCTCGACCAACGGCACCACCCTGGACGCGACC
>NZ_JAIQLH010000425.1 GCF_020037025.1 Streptomyces huiliensis
CACGACCTCGGCTCGACCAACGGCACCACCCTGGACGCGACCCCGGTCGACGACCGGCCCGTGCCGTTCCGCCCCGGAGCGCTGCTCCGCGCGGGCGAGTCGACCCTGGTCCTCCACGGCCCCGACGGCACGGACGGCCGCCCCGACGCCCCCGCCCCCGGCACGGCGGCGAAGGACGCCGGCTCCCCGCCGCTCCTCCCCACCTCCCCCGACGGCGAGGGACACCTTCGGGTGACACCCCGATCCCGTCGTCCGGAGTCCGTCACCCGGACGGACGGGCCCGGGGCGCGGGGCGTGGAGGCCACGGACGCGCGACGCCGGGCGGGCGGCCACGGGGTCAATGCAACGGCCGGGGCCGGCGGGGCCGGCGG
>NZ_JAIQLH010000426.1 GCF_020037025.1 Streptomyces huiliensis
ACGACGAGCGCGACGACGGCGCCGATGCCGAGCCCGAGGATGGTCTCGCTGCCCTTCTGGAGCAGCGGCCTGCCGTCCCAGTGCACCTTCTTGAGGCCGACGGCGCAGACCAGGGCGACGGCGGGAATGGTCAGGGCGGGGAGGAACAGCCACCCGCCGAACCGGTCGGCGCTCTTCCGGCGTCGCTCGGCCTCCCCCTCGGGCCTGGCGCCGCGTCCGGTCCGGCCGAAGCCCGCCAGGCAGATCATGACGAGGACGGCGGCGCCGAGCGGTTCGGGGGGCGCGCTGCCGTCCGCCACCCAGGTCGCGTAGCCGAAACCGAGGCCGAGCAGGCCCCAGAAGGCGGCGCTGCCGCGGCGCTTGGGGTTGGTGCGGTCGGTGAGCATCTGGGCGGCCATCAGCAGGAAGAGGCCGCCGACGAGCCAGAAGAACCATTCCGCCTTGATCATCGGCCGGCCTCCCGTCCGGCGCCGGGACGGGCCTCCGAGGGGTCCGGGGGTGGCGGCGCGTCGGCGACGACGGGGGCCGCGAGCAGCGTCCGGTCCAGCCGCAGCAGCCGCCAGCCGTGCACGGCCAGGGCGCAGACGGCCGTCGGGATCGCCCAGAGCGCGAGGTCCAGCGGCTCCAGCCGGGTGTGGTACGTGGTGTTGACGAACCCGGTGATGAGCAGGATCGAGCCCACGGCCAGGAAGACGTCCTCGCCGAAGAAGAAGCCGACGTTGTCGGCGCTCGCGGCGAAGGAGCGTATCCGCTCACGGACTTTCGCGGGCAGCGGCCCACCGTGCCGCCGCTCGGCGGCCCCCTCGGCCATGGGCGCGGCCAGCGGGAGCACGGTCTGCGCGTGCCCGAAGGCGCCGGCCAGGCCGATCGCGGCGGTGACCTGGCGGAGCAGCAGGTAGAGCGCGAGGAAGCGGCCGGTGGTGAGCCCGGCGAAGCGGGCGATCAGCCGGCGGGCCTGGATCTGCAGCCCGTGGCGCTCCAGCAGGCCGATGACGGGCAGGGTCACCGCGAAGATCGTCACGCCTCGGCTGGAGGCGAAGCCGGTGCCGAAGGCCGCCAGCACTTCGCGCGGCGAGAGGCCGCCGAGCAGGCCGGTGGCGATGCCGGCGACGCCGACCACCAGCAGGGGGTTGCGCCGGGTGGCGAATCCGGCCACGACCACGAGGACGCCCAGGAGTACGAGCATGGGCCCCGCCTTCCGTTTGCTTCGCGCGTCTGCCGCGCGGATGTCGTTTCGCAGGGGTCGAGCCCCGCCCGGTCCCCGCTCACGGGGAGCTCAACGGGAGAAAGCGTGAACCGACTTGCCGAGGAGGCTAAGATGTTGTTCAACAATCCTCAAGGGTTCTCGCGCGGCCTCCACCACTTTCACCACCGGACCGCGCCGCTCCCCGCCCAAGAGCACACACCGGTCACCCTCTCCCCGGGAGACGTCATGGCCCGTTCCACCGCGCAGCGCGTCTCCACCGTGCTCCGCGACCGCATCGAAGGCGGCGTCCTGCCGCCCGGCACCCAGCTCTCGGAGGAGGCCCTCGGCCAGGACCTCGGCGTCTCGCGCAACACCCTGCGCGAGGCGTTCCGCCTCCTCGTCCACGACAACCTCGTCGAACACCAGCTGAACCGGGGCGTGTTCGTCCGCTCGCCCGGCCCCGCGGACGTGGCCGACATCTACCGGCTGCGGGCCGCGCTGGAGCTCGCCGGGGTCCGCGCCGCCGACGAGGCCCCGCGCGCCCTGCGCGAGGCCGTCACCACCGCCGTGGCGGAGGCCGAGTGGGCGGCCGACGACGGCGACTGGCCCGCGGTCGCCACCGCCGACCTGCGCTTCCACCGCGCCCTGGCCGCGCTCAGCGGCAGCCCGCGGATCGACGCCACGATGGACCGGCTGCTCGCCGAACTCCGGCTCGCCTTCCACGCGATGCCCTCGCCCCGCGGCTTCCACCAGCCGTTCCTGATCCGCAACCGCACCATCGAGCGGTTCCTCGCCGACGGGCGGACCGACCGCGCCGAGGCCGAACTGACCGCCTATCTGGACGACGCCCGGCAGCTCATCGTCGACACGATGCTGGAGAACCGCCCATGACGCACCCGGCCCTTCCTCTCGACCTCAACGCCGACCTCGGCGAGGGCTTCGGCCGCTGGCACCTGACCGACGACGAGGCCCTGCTCTCCGTCGTCACCAGCGCCAACGTCGCCTGCGGCTTCCACGCGGGCGACCCCTCCACCATGCGGCGCGTCTGCGAACAGGCCGTCGCCCGCGGCGTCCGGATCGGCGCCCAGGTCTCGTACCGGGACCTGGCCGGCTTCGGCCGCCGCGCCATGGACGTACCGCCGGACGAGCTCGCCGACGAGATCACCTATCAGGTGGGCGCGCTGCGGGTGTTCGCCCGTGCGGCCGGGGCCGACGTCGCCTACGTGAAGCCGCACGGCGCGCTCTACAACCGCGCGGTCGCCGACGCGGACCAGGCGGGCGCCGTGGTGGCGGGCGTGCTCCGGGCGGGCGGCCGGCTGCCCGTCCTGGGCCTGCCCGGGTCCCGGCTGCTCGCGGCGGCCGAGGAGGCCGGACTCCCCGCCGTCGCCGAGGCGTTCGCCGACCGCGCGTACACCGCCGCCGGCACGCTCGTCCCGCGCCGGGAGGAGGGCGCGGTCGTCACCGACGAGGAGGCCGTCGTCGCCCGCTCCGTCCGGCTGGCCCGGGACGCCGCCGTCACCGCGCTCACCGGCGAGGAGGTCGCCGTCCGGGCCCGCTCGCTCTGCCTGCACGGCGACACGCCCGGCGCGGCGGCACTGGCCCGAAGAGTGCGGGCGGCGCTGGAGACGGCGGGCGTCCGGCTGGAGGCGTTCGCGTGAGCGACTCCCGGGACGACGCCCCGCGCCCGCTGCGCGTCGGGCGGCGCGCGCTGCTCGTCGAGGTCGCCGACACCGCCGCCGCCCAGGCCCTGCACGCCGAACTCCTGCGCCGCCGCGAGGCCGGGACCCTCCCGCCGGTCACCGAGATCGTCCCCGCCGCGCGCACGGTCCTGCTCGACGGCCTCGACGATCCGGGCGCCCTCGCGGCCGACCTCGCCGGCTGGACCGTGCCGCCGCTGCCGCCCGCCGACGGCGAGCCCGTCGTGATCCCGGTGCGGTACGACGGCGAGGACCTCGCCGAGGTGGCCGCCCTCTGGGGCGTCCCCGAGGCGGAGGTGCCACGCGTCCACTCCTCGCTCGACTTCCGGGTCGCCTTCTGCGGCTTCGCCCCCGGCTTCGGCTATCTGACCGGCCTGCCGCCGGAGTTGCACGTGCCGCGCCGGGCCACCCCGCGCACCGCCGTCCCCGCCGGCTCGGTCGCGCTGGCCGGCCCGTACACCGGCGTCTACCCACGCTCCTCCCCCGGCGGCTGGCTGCTCGTCGGCCGGACGGACGCGGTGATGTGGGACCCGGGCCGCGAACCGGCCGCGCTGCTCGCCCCCGGCACCCGGGTCCGCTTCGAGGTGGCCCGATGACCGCCCTGACGGTCGTCCGCCCCGGAGCCCTGACGACCGTCCAGGACCTCGGCCGGCCAGGCCACGCCCACCTCGGCGTCCCCCGCTCCGGCGCCCTCGACGCCCCCGCGCACCGGCTCGCCGACCGGCTGGTCGGCAACCCCGAAACGTACGCGACCCTGGAGACGACGGTGGACGGCTGTGCCGTGCGCGTCGACACGGCCGTCACGTTCGCGGTCACCGGAGCCCCCTGCGCGGTGCGGGCGGACGGCCGGCCGGTCGCCTGGGGCGCTCCCGTACGTGTCCCGGCGGGCACGGTCGTCGACGTGGGCCGGGCCCGCGCGGGCCTGCGCTCCTACCTCGCCTTCGCGGGCGGCGTGGCCGTCCCCCCGGTCCTCGGCAGCCGCTCCCGCGACCTGCTCTCCGGCCTCGGCCCCCAACCGCTGACCGACGGCGCGGTCCTCCCGCTCGGCACCCCCTGCGGCCCGCCCGCCACCGTGGACGCGGCCCCCTGCCCCGCGCCCCCCTCCGACGCGCTGGTCCTGCCCCTCGTCCCAGGCCCGCGCGCCGACTGGTTCGCCCCCACGGCCCTGGACGCCCTGGCCCGCGGCGCCTACCGGGTCTCCCCCGCGAGCAACCGCATCGGCCTGCGCACCGACGGCCCCGCCCTGGAACGCTCCGTTCCGGGCGAACTCCCCTCCGAGGGCATGGTCCTCGGCGCCGTCCAGGTCCCCCCGGACGGCCGCCCGGTCGTCTTCCTCGCCGACCACCCGACGACGGGCGGCTACCCGGTCATCGGCGTCGTCCCCGAACCGGCCCTGACGGCGGCGGCCCAGGCGGTACCGGGGACACGGGTCCGCTTCGCGGTGGTACGCGCACCCTCCAGCCCGTCCGGCGTTTGAGGACTTCGCGGCGCAGCCGCGATGCGGGGTCCGGGGCGTAGCCCCGGAAGAAACGGTGAAAGGGAGGGG
>NZ_JAIQLH010000427.1 GCF_020037025.1 Streptomyces huiliensis
GCCGGGGCAAGACACCACCCCACGCCCCCCCGCAAGCCGCCTCACCCACCCGCCCGCACCCGCGCCCCCCGCGCCACCACCTCCCCGTAATGCCCGAGAAGCTCCCCCACAGCGACCGCCCAGCTGCGACCGAGGACGGAGGCGCGAGCGGCGAGGCCGTACTCCACACGCCGCCGGCGCCCAGCCTCCAACGTGAGAACCGCCTCGGCCAGGGCGAGCGCATCGTCGGGGCGGACGAGGAGGCCGGTACGGGCGTGCCGGACGAGGTCCAGCGGGCCACCGGTGGCGGGGGCGACGACGGGGACGCCGCTGGCCAGCGCCTCGTGGACGGTATGACTGAACGCCTCCCCGCGGCCGGGGTGGACGAAGACGTCCAGGGAGGCCAGGATCCGGGCCAGCTCGTCGCCCCGCCGGCAGCCGAGGAAGCGGGCGCCGGGCAGGGCCGTCCGGAGCGCGGCGGCGGATGGCCCGTCGCCGGCCAGCACCAGCCGTACCCCGGGCAGGGCGCAGACGGGGGCCAGCAGTTCCAGCCGCTTGGCGGGTACGAGCCGGCCGGCGTAGCCGACGAGCAACTCCCCGCCGGGGGCAAGCGCGTTGCGCAGTTCGAGGTCGCGGCGGTCGGGGTGGAAGCGCTCGGTGTCCACGCCGGGCGGCCAGAGCAGGGCGCCGGGGATCCCGTGGTCGGCCAGCGCGCGGACGGCCTCCGTCGACGGGGCGAGGCTGCGGTCGGCGCCGCGGTGCAGGGCGCGGGCCCGCCGCCAGGCGGCGGCCTCGGCGGCGCCCGGCCGGA
>NZ_JAIQLH010000428.1 GCF_020037025.1 Streptomyces huiliensis
CGGCGAGCGCCGGCCACAGGGCGCGCCAGGCCGTGTCGAGCGCCCGGGGCGCCGGGGCCACCTTCCTGCCGGCCACCCGCCAGGGCTGCTCCACCAGCGCCACGTTCACCCCGTGCGCGGGCAGGGCGGCGGCCAGGGCCTGGAGGTCCCGCGCCTCGACGCCGCCGCCGGCGCCGTGGCCGAGGGCGAGCACCAGGCGGGGCTCCGCCGCGCGGTACCAGTGGATCCGGGCCTCGCCCGCGGGCGTCCCGACGCTCTCCGTCTGCGGCTTCTTCGTCGTCACGCGGCCATCCTGCCGTGCCCGCCCCCGACGCCACGCCGTGTCAGAACAGTGTCGACTCCTCCGGCGCCGCCAGCTCCGTCACCAGCTCGGGCCCGTTGTTGCGGACGTCGCTGACCGCCGTCGCCACCGGGTACGCGCGCACCAGCCCCGGCGGGGGCGGGACGAGGAGCGAGCGCAGCTCCTCCGGGTCGGTGCGGGCGGGGTCGAGCCAGGCGGCCCACCGGTCGGGCGGCAGGACCAGCGGCATCCGGGGGTGGATCTCCGCCAGGGACCGCGGGCCGTCCTCGCCGCCCCCGCCGGCGAACGGCCGGTCGTCGGCCTCGGTGGTTATCACCGAGCAGGTCGCCCACCAGGCCGCCGGGTGGTCGTCCGGCAGCGTGCGGTCGCGCCAGAACTCGTAGAGGCCGGCCATCGCCATGACGGACCCGTCGGAGGGCGTCACGAAGTAGGGCTGCTTCCGGGGGCGCTTGCGGCGGCCCTGCACCTCCAGGTCGCGCTCCTGCGCGCCGGTGACCCACTCGTAGTAGCCGTCCGCGGGGATCAGGCAGCGCCGCTCCGCGAACGCCCGCCGGTACGACGGCTTCTCGTGCACCGTCTCCGCCCGGGCGTTGATCATGCGCGCGGCGCCCTCCGGCGACTTCGCCCACGAAGGCACGAGCCCCCACTTCAGGGCGCGCAGCTGGCGCACCGGGCGGCGGTCGGGCGCGCCCTTGAGCGGGCGCTCCAGGACGGCGTACACCTCCTTGGTGGGCGCCACGTTCCAGTCCGGGGCCAGGGTCTCCTCCGGCTCCCACACCTCCACGTCGAAGAGCCCGGCCAGATCCTCCGGCCCCCGGCTCGCCGCGTACCGCCCGCACATGTTCCGACCGCCCCTCGGCTCTTCCCTCGTACGTCTGCCGCCGACCATGCTGCCGTACGGGTCGGACACCCCCGGCATCCCGCCCCGGAACCGTCACGCGGCGCCGGCCGTCCCTCAGCACGGACCACGAACGCGCAAGGAGCGGCCCCCGCATGGACAGCACCACCGCCACCGACCTGTGGGACCGGCTGGCCGGCAGCCAGCCCGGGCCCTCGGTCTGGACCGTCGTCGGCACCGGACTGGTCGCCCTGGCGGCGGTCCTCCCACCCCGGGTCTGGCGGGTGACGCGCAACGCGATCACCATCGCCCACGAGGGCGGCCACGGCCTGGTGGCACTGCTCAGCGGCCGGACCCTGGACGGCATCAGACTGCACTCGGACACCTCGGGACTCACCGTCTCGCGCGGCCGGCCGACCGGCTTCGGCATGGTCCTCACCGCGGCGGCCGGCTACCCCGCGCCCTCGCTGCTCGGCCTGGCCGGCGCCTGGGCGCTGTCCACCGGGCACGTCACGGCCCTGCTGTGGGTGGCGGCGGCGCTGCTGGCCGCCATGCTGGTGATGATCCGCAACGCGTACGGCGCCCTGACGGTGGTGCTCACCGGCGCGGCCTTCGTCCTGGTCTCCTGGCTGGCCGGCCCCGAGGTACGGGCAGCGTTCGCCTACGGGGTGGTGTGGTTCCTGCTGCTGGGGGGCGTGCGGCCGGGCTTCGAGCTCCAGCGCAAGCGCCGGTTCGGGTACGTGCCGGACTCCGACGCCGACCAGCTCGGCCGGCTGACCGGAGTGACGCCGGTGTTGTGGCTCCTCTTCTTCCACGTGGTCGCGCTCGCCGCGCTGCTCGCCGGCGGCCGCTGGCTGCTCGCGGGGTGAGCCGGCAGGCGCTCCGGGCGGGGGGCCGCGCGGCCGTGGGGCCCGGTCGCCGCCCCCGGCGAGGCCGTAAGGTTAGGGCATGACCCAGAGCCCCGCGCCCATCGACCTCTGGCCCGCTCCGACCGCGACCGGGGCCGTCGACGCGACCGTCACCGTGCCCGGCTCCAAGTCGGTCACCAACCGCGCCCTCGTCCTCGCCGCCCTCGCCGCCGAGCCCGGCTGGCTGCGCCGCCCGCTGCGCTCCCGCGACACCCTGCT
>NZ_JAIQLH010000429.1 GCF_020037025.1 Streptomyces huiliensis
AGCCCGGCTGGCTGCGCCGCCCGCTGCGCTCCCGCGACACCCTGCTGATGGCGGAGGCGCTGCGCGCGATGGGCGTGGGCATCGAGGAGACGGTCTCCTCCAGCTCCGAGGGAGATCAGGACGGCTCCGGCGAGGCGTGGCGGATCATCCCGGCCCGGCCGCACGGCCCGGCCACCGTCGACGTCGGCAACGCGGGCACGGTCATGCGCTTCCTGCCGCCGGTGGCGGCCCTCGCCGACGGCCCGGTCCGCTTCGACGGCGACCCGCGCAGCTACGAGCGCCCGCTGCACGGCGTGATCGACGCGCTGCGCGCCCTGGGCGCCCGCATCGACGACAACGACCGCGGCGCGCTGCCGCTGACCGTGCACGGCGCCGGGGCGCTGGAGGGCGGTCCGGTGGAGATCGACGCCTCGTCGTCCTCCCAGTTCGTGAGCGCGCTGCTGCTGTCGGGGCCGCGGTTCAACCAGGGCGTGGAGGTACGGCACGTAGGTTCCGTGCTGCCGTCGATGCCGCACATCCGGATGACGGTCGAGATGCTGCGCGCCGCCGGGGCCCAGGTGGACACCCCCGAGTCGGGCGGCGAGCCGAACGTGTGGCGGGTCTCCCCCAGCGCGCTGCTGGGCCGCGACCTGGTGGTCGAGCCGGACCTGTCGAACGCGGCGCCGTTCCTGGCGGCCGCCCTGGTCACCGGCGGCCGGGTCACCATTCCCGACTGGCCCGAGCGCACCACGCAGCCGGGTGACGCGCTGCGCGACATCTTCACCGCCATGGGCGGCTCCTGCGAACTCACCGACGCGGGCCTGACCTTCACCGGCACCGGCCGGATCACCGGCATCGACGCCGACCTGCACGAGGTCGGCGAGCTCACCCCGGTGATCGCCGCGGTGGCCGCGCTCGCCGACTCCGAGTCCGAGCTGCGCGGCATCGCCCACCTGCGGCTGCACGAGACGGACCGGCTGGCCGCGCTGGCCAAGGAGATCAACGAGCTCGGCGGCGACGTCACCGAGACCGCCGACGGCCTGCGCATCCGCCCGCGCCCGCTGCACGGCGGCGTCTTCCACACCTACGAGGACCACCGGCTGGCCACCGCCGCGGCGGTGCTCGGCCTCGCCGTTCCGGGCGTCGAGGTGGAGAACGTGGCGACCACCGCCAAGACCCTCCCCGACTTCCCTGAGCTCTGGCACGGCATGCTCGGATCCGTCGCGGGGGCGACGACGGTGTCGAGAGCCTGAGGGACCCGGAACACCATGCGCCGCTACGGCAAGCACACCGACGAGGACGACGTCCGCGTCCGCCCCAACCGCAAGGGCAACCGGCCGCGGACCAGCATCCGCCCCAAGCACGAGGACGCCGCCGAGGGCTTCGTCCTCACCGTCGACCGGGGCCGGCTGACGGTCCTCGTCGAGGACCGGATCGTCATGGCCATGAAGGCGCGCGAGCTGGGCCGCAAGGGCGTCGTCGTCGGCGACCAGGTGGCGGTCGTCGGCGACCTGAGCGGGCAGAAGGACACCCTGGCCCGGATCGTCCGGGTCGAGGAGCGCCGCTCGGTGCTGCGCAGGACGGCCGACGACACCGACCCGTTCGAGCGGGTCGTGGTCGCCAACGCCGACCAGCTGGCCATCGTCACCGCCCTGGCCGACCCCGAGCCGCGCCCCCGGCTGATCGACCGCTGCCTGGTCGCGGCGTACGACGCGGGGCTGGAGCCGCTGCTCGTCCTGACGAAGTCGGATCTCGCCCCGGCCGCGAAGCTGATGGAGTCCTACGGCGCGCTGGGCCTGCCGTACGTGGTCACCAACCGCGAGGAGCTGGCCGTCGGCGAGGCCGCGGAGCGGGTGCGGGAGCGGCTGAACGGCCGGGTCACGGCGTTCGTCGGGCACTCCGGCGTCGGCAAGACCACGCTCGTCAACGCGCTCGTCCCGGACCGGCAGCGGGCCACCGGGCACGTCAACGCGGTCACCGGCCGCGGCCGGCACACCACCACGTCGGCGCTGGCCCTGCCGCTGCCCGGCGGCTCCGGCTGGGTGATCGACACCCCGGGCGTGCGGTCGTTCGGGCTGAACCACATCGACCCCTCGCGCGTCATCAACGCCTTCCCGGACCTGGTGCCGGGCACGGAGGGCTGCCCGCGCGCGTGCGGCCACGACGAACCGGACTGCGCGCTGGACCAGTGGGTCGCGGACGGGCACGCCGACCCGCAGCGGCTGTACTCGCTGCGGCGCCTTCTGGCCACCCGGGAGCGGCGCGAAGGCGACTGATCGCCTACGTTTGCGCATGACCGCCGATGGCAAGTGCATCAGCACCGGGACGGACGGGGCGGTCGACGACACGGGAGGCGAAACTGATGGCGTGGCTGCTGGTCGTGGTCGCAGGACTTCTGGAAACCGGCTTCGCCGTCTGTCTCAAACTCTCGCACGGCTTCACCCGGCTGTGGCCGACGATCGCCTTCGCCTGCTTCGCCCTCGGCAGCTTCGGCCTGCTCACGCTCTCCCTCCGCAAGCTGGACGTGGGCCCGGCCTACGCGGTGTGGACGGGCATCGGCGCGGCCGGGACGGCGATCTACGGCATGGTCTTCCTGGACGACCTGGTCTCCACGCTGAAGCTGGTCTCGATCGCCTTCGTGATCGTCGGGGTGATCGGGCTCCAGCTGTCGGGCTCCGCGCACTGAGCGCGCCGGATCCCGGGGATCACTCCCGCCCGCCGTCGAGCAGCCTCCTGACCACGTCCGCCACCTCCTCGGCCGCCTCGGTGTCGGAGCCCGCCGGGGCGACCACGTACGCCAGGGTCATCCGGACGGCGGCCTCGCACGCCCGGCGCAGCGACTCCGGGTCCGGCGGGCGGCCGGTCCGGGCGCCGGCCTCGCCGGCCGCCCGCGCCGCGCTGCC
>NZ_JAIQLH010000043.1 GCF_020037025.1 Streptomyces huiliensis
ACGAGGCCGACGACGTGATCGCCACGCTGGCGGTCCAGGCCGAGGCGCAGGGCTTCGAGGTGTCGATCGTCACCGGTGACCGGGACTCGTTCCAGCTGGTCAGCGACGCCGTCACGGTGCTGTATCCGACCAAGGGCGTCTCGGAGCTGACGCGCTTCACGCCGGAGAAGGTGCAGGAGAAGTACGGCCTGTCGCCCGCGCAGTACCCGGACTTCGCGGCGCTGCGCGGCGACCCGTCGGACAACCTGCCGGGCATCCCGGGTGTCGGCGAGAAGACCGCCGCGAAGTGGATCAACCAGTTCGGTTCGTTCGCGGAGCTGGTGGAGCGGGCCGACGAGGTCAAGGGCAAGGCCGGGCAGAACCTGCGCGACCACCTGGAGGCGGTCAAGCTCAACCGCCGCCTCACCGAGATGGTGCGCGACGTCGAGTTGACGACGGGCCCCGAGGGGCTGGTCCGGGAGGCGTACGACCTCACCGCGCTCGGCGGGCTGCTGGACCGCCTGGAGATCCGCAACCGGAGCCTGCGCGACCGGCTGTGGGGCACGGACCCGGCCGCGGTCGTCGAGGAGGCGGCCGAGGAGCTGGAGATCGAGCTCGACGGCCGCATGCTGGGCCAGGGCGAGCTGGCCGGCTGGCTGGCCGACATCCCGGCCGACGTGCCGGCCGCCGTGGTGGCCGGCTACGACTGGAAGCTCGGCTCGGGCGACGTCCACGAGGTGGCGCTGGCCCTGCCGGACGACCGGGCCTGCTGGTTCGTCCCGCAGGAGCTGTCCGAGGACGACGACCGGGCGTTCGCCGCCTGGCTCGCCGACGCGGACCGCCCCAAGGTGCTGCACATGGGCAAGCGCGTCGTCCGCGTCTTCGCCGAGCGAGGCTGGCGGGTCGAGGGCGTCACCATGGACACCGCCGTTGCCGCCTACCTGGACGAGCCGGGGTCCCGGCCGTTCGAGACGGACCCGCTCAACCGGCACCGGCAGAAGCGGGCCGGCAAGGTCCGGTTCAACAAGGGCAAGCGCCAGCTCACCGAGTTGGAGGTGCTCGTCGAGGACAAGCTCGGCCGGACCCTCCCGCGCGTCGACCCCGACAAGGCCGAGGCCGGCCAGCAGGCGTTCGACTTCGACGGCACGGCCGACAAGGAAGCCGCCGAGAAGCTGATGATCGAGGGCCGCGCGGTCCTCGACCTGGGCGTCTTCTACGAGCGGAAGCTCGCCGGGACGGGCGGCCTGGAGCTCATGCGCGACCTGGAGCTCCCCGTCGGCGACCTGCTCGTCGCCATGGAGCGCGAGGGCATCGCCGTCGACCGGGCCCGCCTGGAGCGGCTGTCCGAGGAGTACCTGGGCGAGATCGAGCAGGCCGTCGCCGAGGCGCACCGCGCCGCGGGCCGCGAGTTCAACCTCTCCTCGCCCAAGCAGCTCCAGGAGATCCTCTTCGAGGAGCTCGGCCTGCCCAAGACCAAGAAGATCAAGACCGGTTACACCACCGACGCCGACGCGCTGGCCTGGCTCGCCGCCCAGACGGAGAACGAGCTGCCGGTCGTCCTGCTGCGCCACCGCGACCGGGCCAAGCTCAAGACGACCGTCGACGGCCTGATCAACAACCTGGCGGCGGACGGCCGGATCCACACCACCTTCAACCAGATGGTGGCGGCCACCGGCCGGCTGTCCTCCACCGACCCCAACCTGCAGAACATCCCGGTGCGCACCGGTGACGGCAGCCGCATCCGCCGCTGCTTCGTGGTCGGCGAGGGCTTCGAGTCGCTGATGACGGCCGACTACAGCCAGATCGAACTGCGCGTCATGGCCCACCTGTCGGAGGACGAGGGCCTGATCGAGGCGTTCACCTCCGGTGAGGACCTGCACACCACGGTCGCCTCGCAGGTCTTCGGCGTGGCCAAGGCCGAGGTCGACCCGGAGATGCGCCGCAAGATCAAGGCCATGTCGTACGGGCTGGCGTACGGGCTGTCCGCGTTCGGCCTCTCGCAGCAGCTCGGGATCTCCCCGGGCGAGGCGGGCGGCCTGATGGACACCTACTTCGAGCGGTTCGGCGGCGTGCGCGACTACCTGCGCCGGGTCGTCGAGGAGGCCCGCGCCACCGGCTACACCGAGACGATGCACGGCCGCCGCCGCTACCTGCCGGACCTCAACAGCGACAACCGACAGCGCCGGGAGATGGCCGAGCGGATGGCGCTCAACGCGCCGATCCAGGGCACCGCCGCCGACATCGTCAAGGTCGCCATGCTGCGGGTGGCCGAGGCGCTGGAGAAGGAGCGGCTGGCCACCCGGATGCTGCTCCAGGTGCACGACGAAATCGTGCTGGAGGTCGCTCCGGGCGAGCGGGAGAAGGTCGAGGAGCTGGTGCGCCGGGAGATGGCCGGGGCCGTGAGCCTGCGGGCCCCGCTCGACGTGTCGGTGGGCGTCGGCGGCGACTGGGAGTCCGCCGCCCACTGAGCCGCCCGGCGAGAGCCGCCGCGTACCCGCCGCCCCCGGTACGACCACGTTTCGGGGGCGGCGGGTACGCGCGTTTCCGGGGAGACGGAAGTTTTTCCCGGGAGATCGGTGTGCGCACGCCCGTTCCGTGTCACACGATGGAGGGAAACCCGAACGGCCGGTTCCCCGGGGAGGGGGACCGCGGAGCAGAGGAGGCTCACCGTGAAGGAGAGTCCCGAGGACGCGTCCACGGCATCAGCGCCGCGGCGGCTCTACACCGGGAGTGAGCGACCCTTCGACCCCGAGGACCTGGTCATGGCCTCGGGGCACGACGTCACTCCGGAACGGGTGGAGGCCGCTCGGCGGCACATCGAGGAGAAGGGCGCGGCGGCGCTGGAGCGCTATCTGCCCTGACCGCCCCCGCCCGGCGCCCTCACCGGCGCCGGGCGTTGGCCCGCCGTGTGGGCTCCGCCGTCGACGGGTCCTCCGGCCAGGGGTGCCGCGGATAGCGGCCCCGCAGCTCGGCCCGGACCGCCCGGTAGCCCTCGCGCCAGAACGACGCCAGGTCCGCCGTCACCGCCGCCGGACGCCCCGCCGGGGACAGCAGGTGGACGAGGACGGGGACGCGCCCGCCGGCCACCGTCGGCGTCCGCTCCAGGCCGAACAGCTCCTGCAGCTTGACGGCCAGCACCGGCCGCCCGCTCGCGTAGTCCACCCGGATCCGCGAGCCGCTGGGCACCTCGATCCGCTCCGGAGCCAGCTCGGCCAGCCGGGCCGCCTCCCCGCCCGCCCACGGGAGCAGCCGCTCCAGGGCGGTCCGGGCGTCCACCCGCTCCAGGTCGGCGCGGCGCCGCGCCGCGTCCAGCTCCGGGCCCAGCCACGCCTCGGGTTCTCCCAGCAGCGCCTCGTCGGAGACGTCCGGCCAGGGGGCGCCCAGCTCGCGGTGGAGGAACGCGAGCCGCTCCCGCAGGCCCGTCGCCTCCGGGCTCCAGCGCAGCAGCCCCACACCCTCGGCCCGCAGCCCCTCCAGCAGGGCCGCGCGCAGCAGCCCGCGGTCGGGGGAGGCCAGCGGCCGGGACGCCAGTTCCACCGCGCCCAGGCGCGCCACGCGCCGGGCCACCACGTCACCGCGCTCCGCCGACCAGCCCACTTCCTCGGCCTCGGCGAACAGCGCCCCGGCGGTCGCCCGGGCCGTGTCCTCGTCGATCAGCGCGCCCAGCCGCACCCGCGCCGACGCCGCGGCGACCGGCCGGTCCGCCACGGCCACCGCGAGCCACGGCGCGCTGCGCAGCCGTGAGCCGTCGCCCAGGACGGCGCCGGTCCCCGACACCATTAGGAACGCGCCCTCGCCGCGTGCCCGCGCCACCCGCTCGGGGAACGCCAGCGCGGCGACCAGGCCCGCGGCGGCGTCGTCGGTGAGCGCGGCCCCAGCGGCCCCAGCGCCCCCGGCATCCCCCGGCTTCCCTTCGGCGACGCCGCGCAGCGAGGACTCCAGCCGCCGGGCCTCCGTCCGCCAGCGCGCGGAATAGGCGTCTCCGCCCCGGCGCACGGCCCGCCAGGCGGCCGCCAGGTCGTCGCCGTACTCGCGCGGCGGCTCCTCGCTCAGCAGCGCCACGATCTCGGCCGTGCGCCGCGCCCCCACCTCGGCGGCGCCGTCCAGCAGGGCCCGCGCCAGCCGCGGATGCACGCCCAGCCGGGCCATCCGGTGGCCGCGCGCGGTGGGGCGCCCGGCCGCGTCGACGGCGCCCGTGGCCGTCAGGACGGCGCGCGCGGCGGCCAGCGCTCCGGACGGCGGCGGGTCCAGCAGCGCCAGCCCGCTCGCGTCCGGGTCGCCCCAGCAGGCCGCCTGCAGCGCGAACGCCGCCAGGTCGGCGACCAGGATCTCCGGTGCGGGGAACGCGGCCAGCCGCGTCTCGTCGGCCTCCGACCAGCAGCGGTAGACCGTTCCCGGCGCCTCCCGCCCCGCGCGCCCCGCCCGCTGCCGGCCGGCCGCCCGGGACGCCCGGACGGTGGCCAGCGCGCTCAGCCCGCGCGCGTGGTCCGTGCGCGGCTCCCGGGCCAGCCCGGAGTCCACCACCACGCGGACGCCCGGCACGGTCAGGCTCGACTCCGCCACCGACGTCGCCAGCACCACCCGCCGCGTTCCCGACCCGCCCGACAGGACCGCCTCCTGCACCGCCGCCGGGGCCCGGCCGTGCACCTGGAGCACCTCGGCCCCGAGCCTCGCCGGGCCGCCCAGCAGCCCCGCGACCCGGGCGATCTCCCCGACACCGGGCAGGAAGCACAGCACGTCGCCCGCACGCTCCCGCAGCGCCCGCCGCACCACCGCGGCCACGTGCTCCAGCAGCACCGGGTCCACCCGCGTCCCGTGCGGCGGCCGCACCGCCCGCCCCGGCGGCGCCCACACCGTCTCCACCGGGTGCGACACGCCCTCGGCGGCGACCACCGGCGCGTCGCCGAGCAGCCGCGCCCACCCCTCGGCGTCGGTCGTCGCCGACGCGGCGACCAGCCGCAGCTCCGGCCGCAGCGCGGCCCGTACGTCCAGCAGGAACGCGGCCGCGGTGTCGGCGTCCAGGTGCCGTTCGTGGCACTCGTCGAGGACCACGACGTCGACCCCGGACAGCTCCTGGTCGCGCTGGAGCCGCTGGAGCAGCACACCCGTGGTCACCACCTCCACGACGGTCCCGGGCCCGACCCGGCGCTCCCCGCGCACCGTGAACCCGACGCGCCCCCCGGCCTCCTCGCCCAGCAGCCACGCCATCCGCCGGGCCGCCGCGCGGGCGGCGATGCGCCGCGGCTCGGCCACCAGGACCCGCCGGACCGGGCCCTCCGACCCCACCAGTCCCGCCAGCACCAGCGGGACCAGCGTCGTCTTGCCCGTGCCGGGCGGCGCGCAGAGCACGGCGGTGCCGTGCCCGTCCAGGGCGGAGACGAGCGCGGGCAGCGCGGCGCGGACGGGGAGCCGGTCGAGGACGTCGGTGCGGATCACGCGCACCAGTGTCGCCGACCCCGGGAAACGGACGGATCCGCACCCCGCCCACACCATTCCGGCCATGAGGTGACCGACTATCCGGAACGCGTTGATCCGTCCTCGGGGCGCTGTACATGCTGCTCGCCCCTGCCCGCGCGGGGACACCGGCGGCGGCCGAACGCCACCGTGTTTCCGCAGCTCAGCACGGGCGGAAGCGCCCGGGCCACAGAGGTCACCTTGTGAACGCCGCTCTCGCCACCCTCCCCGTCCTCGTCACCCTGGCCCTCCTCGCCCTGGGCGTGCGCGCGCTGTACGCCGCCCTGTCGGCCCTGACGACCGCGCTGGTCCTCACCGCCACGGCCTTCCGCACGCCCCTGGGCGAGCTCGGCGACGCCCACCTGCGCATGCTGCCCACCGTCGTCGAACTCGCGGCGATCCTCTTCGGCGGCATCCTGCTCAGCGAACTGATGACCCGCACCGGCGCCCAGGCGCGCATGGGCGAACGCCTCGCCGGCGCGTGCAGCTCACCGGGGCGCGCGGTGCTGCTGGTGACGCTGGGCGTCACCCCGTTCGCCGAGTCGCTGACGGGCTTCGGCATCGGGGTGATCGTCGCCATCCCGCTGCTGCGCCGGCTCGGCCTGCCCCCGGCCCGGGCCGCCGTGGCCGGCCTGCTCGGGCTGGTGACCGTCCCCTGGGGGTCCCTGGCACCGGGCAGCCTGGTCGCCGCGGAACTCGGCGACGTCGACTTCCAGCGGCTCGGCGTCGACTCCGCCCTGCTGTCCGCGCCCGTCTTCCTCATCTGCGGCGCCGCGGCCCTGACCGTCGCCCTCGGCGCCCGCCGCGCCCTGGCCTCGGCCGGCGACTTGGCCGTCGCCGTGATCGCGCTCTGGGCCACCGTCTGGGCCGTCGACACCTATGTGGGGGTGCCACCGGCCGGCGTCCTGGGCGGGCTCGTCACGATGGCCGCCCTCCTGCTGGTCTCCCGGCTGCGGGAGCGGAACACCTCCGGCGGCGAGCCGGTCGGGCGGGCGCTGTCCCCCTACGGGTTCCTGGTCGCGGGGCTGCTGCTGAGCCGTGCGGCGCTGGAGGCGGCCGGGATCAGCGAGGGCTGGTGGACGGTCGTGGCGGGTCCCGCCGGGTGGCTGCCGCTGACCGCCGTCCTCGCCCCGCGCCTGGTGGGCACCCGCGAGCCGGTGCTCGGCGGGGCCGCCCGCGCCGCGTTCGGCCGCTGGTGGCAGGTGACCCTGACGACCGTCGTCTTCCTCGCCCTGGGCACCCTGCTCACGGTCACCGGCATGAGCCGGGAGATCGCCGGGGCGTGCGCCTCGCTCGGCTCCTCGTACCTCTTCCTCGCGCCCTGGATCGGCGCGGTCGGCGGGTTCCTCGCCGGCTCCAACACCGGGGCCAACGCGATGTTCGCCGCCGGCCAGGCCGAGACCGCCCGGGCCCTCGGCCACTCCGCGGCCCACCTCGTCGCCGTGCAGAACGTCAGCGCCGCCCTGGCCTCCGGCGCCGCCGCCGCACGCGTCGCCCTGGCGGCGCAACTGGCGGAGAGCGCGCCGGGTCCCGCTTCCGTACGCCCCCGGGCCGCTGCCGTCCCGGCCGCCGCAGGCTCCTCGGTGGCGGCCGCCACGGTCGTGGAGACGGCCGCCGACACGCCGGTGGACACGCGCTGGGTGCTGCGCACGGTGCTCGGTGTGCACGCGCTGGTGTTCCTGACGACCGGGGTGATCGGCGTCCTCTGGGGCTGAAGCGGCGTGCTCCGGGGCTGAGCCGAGGCCGTCCGCTCAGTCCGTTCGCAAGCGAAGACTCAGTCCCGTTCGCAGACGAAGATCGCCGTGCCCGGGATCAGATGCCCGCGCAGCGGGGACCAGCCGCCCCACTCCTGGGTGTTCCAGTCCGGCCACTCCGGCTCGACCAGGTCGACCAGCCGGAACCCGCCCGCCACCACGTCCCGCACCCGGTCGCCGAGGGTCCGGTGGTGTTCCACGTAGACGGCACGTCCCGTTTCGTCCTGCTCCACGTAGGGGGTGCGGTCGAAGTAGGAGGCCGCGACGGACAGGCCCTCGGGGCCCGGCTCGTCCGGGAAGGCCCAGCGGATCGGGTGGGTGACGGAGAAGACCCAGCGGCCGCCGGGCCGCAGCACCCGGCGCACCTCGCGCATCACCCGCACCGGATCGGCCACGAACGGCACCGCGCCGTAGGCCGAGCAGGCCAGGTCGAAGGAGCCGTCCGCGAACGGCAGCGCGCCGGCGTCCGCCTCCACCAGGGGGATCCCGCCGCCGATCCGCAGGGCGTGCTGGAGCTGCCGGTGGGAGAGGTCCAGCGCCACCGGCCGGGCGCCCTGGGCGGCGAGCCAGCGGGAGCACTGGGCGGCCCCGGCGCCGATCTCCAGGACGTCCCGTCCGGCCAGGTCGGCGGCCGGGCCGAGCAGGCCGGCGTCCGCCTCGTCGAGCCCTTCCGGGCCCCACACGAAACGGTCGTCGCCGAGAAACTCCCCGTGCTCCTGCTGATACTCGTCGGCGTTTCCGTCCCACCAGCCTCGGCTGGCCCGGCTGCTCTCCGCGTCACCGGCGGTCCGCCTGGTCGCCTCGGGCTCGACGTGGTCGTACGTGTCTGGCGTCATCTGGGTGGTCGCGATCCCGGGGAGGTGGGGGTGGACGGTGCTTGGGGGTAACGTGTTCGGCCGCCGGGAGGCTTGGAAGGGCTTCCGCAACGCGAGTTGTGCCGGATTCGGAGCATTTTGTCCCTGGTGTGCGCCTTCGCGCATTGACCGTGTCCGGCTGCCCCCGTATGCTACAAGTTGCGCTGCGAGCCTGCGCGCCTCGGACCGAGCAGGCCGCTTTCGTACTTGTTGTATGTCCCCTCGGTTGTCGAGGCGCCTTCGGAGTCATCCGGAGAGTGCGCTTCTAAGCTGTCCGGCTTCGGCGGTGCGATATACGGGCTCATGGCGTAGCAGTACCTACGACTCAATGTCCGTACCGGAGCCCTTTCCCACATGACGAGCAGCACCGAGACCACCGCCACCACCCCGCAGGTTGCGGTCAACGACATCGGTAACGAGGAAGCCTTCCTCGCCGCGATCGACGAGACGATCAAGTACTTCAACGACGGCGACATCGTCGACGGCGTCATCGTGAAGGTCGACCGGGACGAGGTCCTGCTCGACATCGGTTACAAGACCGAAGGCGTCATCCCTTCCCGCGAGCTCTCGATCAAGCACGACGTCGACCCCAATGAGGTCGTCAGCGTCGGTGACCAGGTCGAGGCCCTCGTTCTCCAGAAGGAGGACAAGGAAGGCCGCCTGATCCTCTCGAAGAAGCGCGCCCAGTACGAGCGTGCCTGGGGCACCATCGAGAAGATCAAGGAAGAGGACGGGATCGTCACCGGTACCGTCATCGAGGTCGTCAAGGGTGGTCTCATCCTCGACATCGGCCTCCGCGGCTTCCTCCCGGCCTCCCTGGTCGAGATGCGCCGCGTCCGCGACCTCCAGCCCTACGTGGGCAAGGAGCTCGAGGCGAAGATCATCGAGCTGGACAAGAACCGCAACAACGTGGTCCTGTCCCGCCGCGCCTGGCTGGAGCAGACCCAGAGCGAGGTCCGCCAGACCTTCCTCACCACCCTCCAGAAGGGTCAGGTGCGCTCCGGCGTCGTCTCCTCCATCGTCAACTTCGGTGCCTTCGTGGACCTGGGTGGCGTCGACGGTCTCGTCCACGTCTCCGAGCTGTCCTGGAAGCACATCGACCACCCCTCCGAGGTCGTCGAGGTCGGCCAGGAGGTCACGGTCGAGGTCCTGGACGTCGACATGGACCGCGAGCGCGTCTCCCTGTCGCTCAAGGCCACCCAGGAAGACCCGTGGCAGCAGTTCGCCCGGACCCACCAGATCGGTCAGGTCGTCCCGGGTAAGGTCACCAAGCTCGTTCCCTTCGGTGCGTTCGTGCGCGTCGACGAGGGCATCGAGGGCCTGGTCCACATCTCCGAGCTGGCCGAGCGCCACGTGGAGATCCCGGAGCAGGTCGTCCAGGTCAACGACGAGATCTTCGTCAAGGTCATCGACATCGACCTCGAGCGCCGCCGCATCAGCCTCTCGCTGAAGCAGGCCAACGAGTCCTTCGGTGCCGACCCGTCCGTGGTCGAGTTCGACCCGACCCTGTACGGCATGGCCGCGTCCTACGACGACCAGGGCAACTACATCTACCCCGAGGGCTTCGACCCCGAGGCCAACGACTGGCTGCCGGGTTACGAGAAGCAGCGCGAGGAGTGGGAGCGCCAGTACGCCGAGGCGCAGCAGCGCTTCGAGCAGCACCAGGCGCAGGTCATCAAGTCCCGCGAGGCCGACGAGCAGGCCGCTGCCGAGGGTGCTGCCGCTCCGGCCGCCGCCTCCGGTGCCGGCAACGTCTCCGGCGGTTCGTACTCCTCGGAGTCGGCCGACACCTCCGGCGCCCTGGCGTCGGACGAGGCGCTGGCCGCCCTCCGCGAGAAGCTCGCCGGCGGCCAGAGCTGAGGCTCTGACCGGCCGCGGCTGACCGCAGGCTGACGTGAGGCCCGTTCCCCTTCGGGGGAGCGGGCCTCACGCGTGTTTCCGGGACCGTGCGGGGAATGGCCGGGGCGACCAAGAGCGTTCCCTCCCACAGAACATGAGGAGGAACGGTCACCGTGTTGGATCCGCAGGGTTTGTACGAATGGGAGCCCAAGGGGCTCGCCGTGGCCGACCTGGCCCTGGCTCAGGAAACCGCCGGCCTGGTCATGCTCTACCACTTCGAGGGGTACATCGACGCCGGAGCGACCGGCGAGCAGATCGTCGAGCGGCTGCTCGACCAGCTGCCGAACCAGGTCGTGGCCCGCTTCGACCACGACCGGCTCGTCGACTACCGGGCCCGCCGCCCGCTGCTGACCTTCCAGCGGGACCGCTGGAGCTCCTACGAGGCCCCCGCCATCGAGCTGCGGCTGGTGCAGGACGCCACCGGCGCGCCGTTCCTCCTGCTCTCCGGGCCGGAGCCGGACGTCGAGTGGGAGCGGTTCGCCGCCGCCGTACGGCAGTTGGTGGAGCGGCTGAACGTGCGTCTTTCGGTCAACTTCCACGGCATCCCGATGGGCGTGCCGCACACCCGGCCCGTCGGCATCACCCCGCACGGCAACCGCGCGGAGCTCGTCCCGGGAAACCGCGGGCACTTCGACGAGGCGCAGGTGCCCGGCAGCGCCGAGGCGCTCCTCGAGTATCGGCTGGCGGAGGCGGGCCACGACGTCCTGGGCATCGCCGCCCACGTCCCGCACTACATCGCCCGCTCGCCGTACCCGGACGCCGCGCTGGTCACCCTGGAGGCGATCACCTCGGCCACCGGCCTGGTGCTGCCCAACGCCGCGCACACGCTGCGCAGTCAGGCGCTGCGCACCCAGGAGGAGATCGAGCGGCAGGTCGCCGAGGGGGACGAGGAGCTGGTGGCGCTCGTCCGCGGGCTGGAGCACCAGTACGACGCGGTGGCCGGCGCGGAGACGCGCGGGAACCTCGTCGCCGAGCCGCTGGAACTGCCGTCCGCCGATGAACTCGGCGCGGAGTTCGAGCGGTTCCTCGCCGACCGGGAGGGCGAGGGCGGCCGGTGAACCGGCGGCCGATAGCGTGGGGCTCATGCTGAAGGTGGGTCTCACGGGCGGTATCGGTGCGGGGAAGAGCGAGGTGTCGCGCCGGCTGGCCGCGCACGGGGCGGTGGTCGTCGACTCGGACGTGATCGCCCGGGAGGTGGTGGCGCCGGGGACGCCCGGACTGGCCGCGGTGGTCGCCGAGTTCGGCCCCGGGGTGCTGGCCGCGGACGGCTCGCTGGACCGCCCCCGCCTCGGCGCGGTCGTCTTCGCCGACGCGGGGCGGCTGGCCGCGCTCAACGCCATCGTGCACCCGCTGGTACGGGCCCGGTCGGCCGAGCTGGAGGCCGCGGCGGCGCCGGACGCGGTCGTCGTGCACGACGTGCCGCTGCTGGTCGAGAACGGCCTCGCGCCGCTGTACGACGTGGTGGTCGTGGTCGACGCCCGGGAGGACACGCGGCTGGACCGGCTGGTGCGGCTGCGGGGCATGGCGCCGGAGGAGGCGCGGGCCCGGATGGCCGCCCAGGCCACGCGCGAGCAGCGGCTCGCGGCGGCCGACGTCGTGATCGCCAACGACGGCCCGGTGGCCGAGCTGGAGGCCCGGGTGGACGAGGTGTGGGCCGGGCTGTGCGCGCGGGCGGCCGAGCGGCGGGCATGAGGGCGAGCCGGGGAGCGCGGGGCGCGGGGCGCGGCCGGGAATAGGGCTTGACGCCCCGGCGTTGTGCGGGCGCATCCTCCCGGATCCTCCGGCATCCTCCGGGAGTACGACAGGGAAGGACCGTGCCCGTGGCCGAGCCGACACCCGAGACCCACGTCATCGACTTCCGCTCCGCCGAGCGGCTGCTGGACGCCCGCGACCCGCGCGGCGCCGTCAAGTTGCTGGACTCGGTCATCGCCTCCCATCCGGAGAACACCGCGGCCCGCCTGCTGCGGGCGCGCGCCTACTTCGCCGCCGCCCGGCTCCGGCCGGCCGAGCGGGAGTTCCAGCACGTGCTGGAACGCGAGCCGGACAACGCCTTCGCGCACTTCGCCCTGGCCCGGACCCTCGTGCGGGACGGCCGGCCGGAGGAGGCCGTACGGCACTTCCGGCTCGCCGCGGCGCTCGACCCCCGGCCGGACTTCGTGGCGGCGGCCCGCTTCGACGAAAAGGGCTGAGGCACGGGAGCGCGCGGTCAGGGGCTCGGGCCCGGCGGCCTCCCGTCGTCGAGCGGCTCGTACGGCGGGACGTCGCGGCCCGGCTGGTAGTGCGCGCCCTGGCGGATGTGGTGGATCACCACCGTCAGGTCGGCGAGCGTCACCAGGGCCAGCGCCGCGAAGGCCGCCGCCCAGCCGGGATGGCCGGTGAGGGCGAACAGCGCGGCGCCCGCGCCGGAGAACACCAGGCCGAGGACGGCCAGCCCGCAGCGTAGCCGCAACGGGCTGCGGGCCGTGAGGGGCTCGTTTCCCGTACGCATGGGCACCATCTCCCCACACCATCTCCCCTCCCAGGATCCACCCTCCGCGGCCGCCGGGGTCAGATCAGCTGCCGTATCTCGCCCCGGACGCGGTAGAAGCCCCCCGAGGCCGGGGCGAGGGCGTCGACGACGTAGCGGGCGCCCGCCCGGCGGATGTGGCGCGGGAACTGGACGTTCCAGGCGGGCTCGTAGCCGTCGGAGACCACGTGCACACGGAGCCGGCCGCCCTCCTGGACACACTCGACCACGACGCCGCCCGACGCCGGGACGGCCTCGACGGTGGCCACCGTGGTCGCCGGGGTGTAGGTGGGCAGGGCGGCGGCCGACTTGATGTCGCGCGGCACCGGGACGGTGCCGGAACGGGCGGCGGAGATCGCGGCGTCCGAGGCGTCCACGCAGACCAGGGAGCCGTCCGTGGTGACCATGTAGAGCCGCTCGTCCAGATACTGCATGGACAGCGCCGAGCCGCTGCCCGTGCCGAGCTTCCACAGGCGGGTGCCGTCGGCGTCGAAGCAGTAGACGGACGAGGAGTTGTCGCCCGCGAAGACGTACCGCCCGCCGGGGGCGGTGGCGCAGGAGTAGACGACGGCGTCGCAGCGGTAGGTGGCCTCGATCCGGCCCGTCGCCTTCGACAGCCGCTGCACGCTGCGCCGGGCGGTGCCCGCGTAGACGGAGCGGTCCTCCTGCCAGCCGAACAGGACCGGGCCGTCGGTCGCTGAGTGCCAGAGCCGGCCGCCGCCGTCGGGGGCGTAGGCGGTCACGCCCGCGGAGTGGCCGTGGTAGACGGCGTGCGCGTCCCGGCGGACCATCCACGCGTAGGTGCCGTCGCTCCGGCGCGACCACTGGTGCTCGTCCTCGTGGTCGATGACGGTCAGGCCACCGTCCCGGTCGGCCACGTTGAGTACGCCCTCGTGGATGTCCAGCCAGAAGATGTCGACGGAGGCCGTGACCTCGTAGGCCGCGAACGGGAGCTTGGACGACAGGTCGTAGACGGTGCCGTCGTCGCACCCGGCGTAGATCCAGAAGTCGTCCGCCACCAGGCACTTGACGCCGTCCGGCAGTCTGTAGCGGGCGAGGACCTCGCCGCCGTGGCCGAGTGTGAAGACGTCGCCGTCCTGGTTGCCGACCCAGCAGCGGTCCTCGTCGACGTGGATGCCGAAGGCCGCCGCGCCCGTGCGGAAGCGCCACAGCACCGGGGCGACCGCGCGGGCGGTCGAGGGGGCCGAGGCCACCTGGCGGCGCGTCACCGGGCGCGCCGCCCGGCCGCCCGGCTCGGCCGGGGCGTAGCCCTTGCGGACCTTCTCCCCGACCTTCTTCGCCGCGGCGGCCCGTGCCTTGTCCTCCGTGGCGAAGGACGACGTCTGCGTCTGCCCCGCCGCGCCGATCCGGCCGTAGCGGACGGTGACGGTCGTGCCGTCCACCGTCACCTCGTAGAACTTGTGCGCGCCGGCGCCCTCCTGCGAGAGCTCCAGGTAGGTGCGCTCGGACGCGCCGGACGCGGACGGTGTGACGGACATGGCAGGCCCCCTTCCCCGACGGCCTCGGACGGCCGCCCTTCACTGCCCGGAACGTTAGGGGGTACCACTGACAACGGGCCGTTTCCGCAGGTCAGGCCGCGTAGGTGAGGCCGCGCCGATCAGGCGGCGTCGGGGACGTCCGCCAGGGTGAGCGGTCCCTCCGCGTCCTCCTCCAGCGCGTCCGCGATCACGTGCGGCGCGTTGGTGATGATCGCGTCCACGCCGAGGTGCGCCAGGGCGACGGCGCGGTCGGGGTCGTCCACGGTCCAGGCGGAGACCTCCAGCCGCCGCCCGTGCGGGCCCTTGACCGCGTGCACGGACCGCACCCAGGCCGCGTCGACCTTCTTGTGGTCGGGGTTGATCTGGTCGGCGAACTTGGCGTAGTCGCGGAGTTCGGCGGGCTTCGGCGCGCCGAGGAAGCCGGTCTTCACGTCGGGGCGCAGGCCGTGGAAGGTCTTGAGGGAGGCGGCGTCGAAGCTCTGGACGACCAGCCGGCCGCCGACGTGCCGCCGGTCGAGCCAGCCGGTCCGGCGGAGCTCCGCGACCAGCTGGCGCTCGATGCCGGGGTACAGCTCGGGCGCCTTGACCTCCAGCAGCAGCTTCTGGCGGTTGTGGTCGACGCGCCGCAGGTAGCTGTCGAGGGTGGGGACGCGCTCGCCGGCGAAGCGGCGGTCGAACCAACTGCCCGCGTCCAGCTTGCGGATCTCGGCGAGGGTGAAGTCGCCGACCTTCCAGGGCGCCCGGCCGGGGAAGCGCTTCTTGACGTCGGTGGTGCGGGTGAGGGTGGTGTCGTGGATGACGACCAGCTTGCCGTCCTTGGTGCGCTGGACGTCGTTCTCGACCCAGCCGACGCCCAGCCGGGCGGCTCTGTCGATGGAGGCGAGGGTGTTCTCGGGGGCCTGGACCGGCACCCCGCGGTGCCCGATCGTCAGCGGCACCCGGGCGCGGGCCGTGGCGGCGGTGTCCGGTGCGGCGTCGGTGTCCGGCGCGGCCTCGGCGGCCGGTGCGACCAGGCCCAGCGCGACCGGGACGGTCACGGCCAGGCCCAGGAGGGTGCGGGTCACGGGGGAGGCGGGGCGGATGCGCATCGGGGCTCCTCGCGGCGTCCGGGGTGCCGGGCGCGGTGGCGCCCGGTCCATGGCGTACGGAGACGGCGTACGAAGACAGTCGTACCGGAAACCCCCGCCTCCGCGCAGCAGGAAGGACGGTCGGGCGGCAGATCGTCCGCCGGATCCTCACACCCCGTCCACCTGGGAAAACCGCAGGTGAGGGCCGCCGCACCGGCCGTTGTCAGTGGCAGGTCGTACGGTGGTTCCATGCGGCCCGTTTCCCACATCGAACGCAAGGTGGCGCCTTTCGAGGTCGTCAGCCCCTACCAGCCCAGCGGTGACCAGCCGACGGCCATCGCCGAGCTGGAGAAGCGCATCCGCGCGGGCGAGAAGGACGTCGTCCTGCTCGGCGCGACCGGTACCGGCAAGTCGGCGACCACGGCGTGGATGATCGAGAAGCTCCAGCGGCCGACGCTCGTCATGGCGCCCAACAAGACGCTCGCGGCACAGCTCGCCAACGAGTTCCGCGAGCTCCTGCCCAACAACGCGGTCGAGTACTTCGTCTCGTACTACGACTACTACCAGCCCGAGGCGTACGTCCCCCAGTCGGACACCTACATCGAGAAGGACTCCTCGATCAACGAGGAGGTGGAGCGGCTGCGCCACTCCGCGACCAACTCGCTGCTCACCCGGCGGGACGTGGTCGTGGTGGCCTCCGTGTCCTGCATCTACGGCCTGGGCACGCCCCAGGAGTACGTGGACCGCATGGTCCCGCTCAAGGTCGGCGAGGAGATCGACCGGGACGAGCTGCTGCGCCGCTTCGTGGAGATCCAGTACACGCGCAACGACCTGGCCTTCACCCGCGGCACCTTCCGGGTGCGCGGGGACACCATCGAGATCTTCCCGGTCTACGAGGAACTGGCCGTCCGCATCGAGATGTTCGGCGACGAGATCGAGGCGCTGTCCACGCTGCACCCGCTGACCGGCGAGGTCATCTCCGACGACCGGGAGCTGTACGTCTTCCCCGCCAGCCACTACGTCGCCGGCCCCGAGCGGATGGAGAAGGCCATCGCCGGGATCGAGGCGGAGCTGGAGGAGACCCTGGCGCGCATGGAGAAGCAGGGCAAGCTGCTGGAGGCCCAGCGGCTGCGCATGCGCACCACGTACGACATCGAGATGATGCGTCAGATCGGCT
Source organism: Streptomyces huiliensis (assembly GCF_020037025.1). Classification (GTDB taxonomy): domain Bacteria; phylum Actinomycetota; class Actinomycetes; order Streptomycetales; family Streptomycetaceae; genus Streptomyces; species Streptomyces huiliensis. Next base: position 16,190 of record NZ_JAIQLH010000043.1, read on the forward strand.
CCTGCTCCGGCATCGAGAACTACTCGCTGCACATGGACGACCGCGAGCCCGGCTCCCCGCCCAACACCCTGCTGGACTTCTTCCCCGACGACTTCCTCCTGGTCATCGACGAGTCGCACGTCACCGTGCCGCAGATCGGCGCCATGTACGAGGGCGACGCCTCCCGCAAGCGGACGCTGGTCGAGCACGGCTTCCGGCTGCCGTCCGCCATGGACAACCGGCCGCTGAAGTGGGAGGAGTTCACCGAGCGCATCGGGCAGACCGTCTACCTGTCCGCGACGCCCGGCAAGTACGAGCTGGCGAAGGGCGACGGCTACGTCGAGCAGATCATCCGGCCCACCGGGCTGGTCGACCCGGAGGTCGTCGTCAAGCCGACCGAGGGCCAGATCGACGACCTGGTGCACGAGATCCGCGAGCGCACCGAGAAGGACGAGCGGGTCCTGGTGACGACGCTCACCAAGAAGATGGCCGAGGACCTGACGGACTACTTCCTGGAGCTCGGCATCCAGGTGCGCTACCTGCACAGCGACGTCGACACCCTGCGCCGCATCGAGCTGCTGCGCGAGCTGCGGGCCGGCGAGTACGACGTGCTGGTGGGCATCAACCTGCTGCGCGAGGGCCTCGACCTGCCCGAGGTGTCGCTGGTGGCGATCCTCGACGCCGACAAGGAGGGCTTCCTGCGCTCCGGCACGTCGCTGATCCAGACCATCGGCCGCGCGGCGCGCAACGTCTCCGGCCAGGTGCACATGTACGCCGACAAGATCACTCCGGCGATGGAGAAGGCCATCGAGGAGACCAACCGGCGCCGCGCCAAGCAGATCGCGTACAACAAGGAGCGGGGCATCGACCCGCAGCCGCTGCGGAAGAAGATCGGTGACATCGTCGCCACCATCGTCCGCGAGGAGATCGACACCCAGGAGCTGCTGGGCACGGGCTACCGGAAGCCGGCGGAGGGCAAGGACGGCGAGAAGAAGGGGAAGGCCCCCGTCCCGACGGCCGCCGGCGGCGGCAAGAAGGGCAAGGCCAAGGCGGCCGTCGCGACCGACCGGCCGGCGGCGGAACTGGCCCAGCTCATCGAGGACATGACGGACCGCATGCGGGCGGCCGCCGCGGAGCTCCAGTTCGAGGTCGCCGCGCGGCTGCGGGACGAGGTGGGCGAGCTCAAGAAGGAGCTGCGGCAGATGAAGGAGGCGGGGGTCTCCTGACGGTGCGTCCGCGCCACCGGCCCCGCGCGAAGCGCGTCCCGGAGCCGGCGGTGCGGAAGCCGCTGTTCCTTTGTCCGGAAAAGCCCGGCGGAGATGTTGCAAGACCGCCACAAACCGACCTGGGTGGAGCGGTCGGGAGCGGGAGTGCATAGGGTCGTTCCCATGCGCCGCGCACGCGCGCGGCGTTCCGGGGGACGCACCGTACGACGGTGGCCGAACGACGACACGAGAAGGGACCGCGCGTGACAGTCAACTTGTCCAAGGGTCAGGGCATCAGCCTGCAGAAGGCCGGCGGGGGGAGCCTGACCGCGGTGCGGATGGGGCTGGGCTGGAAGTCGGCCCCGCGCCGGGGACTGTTCAGGTCGCGCACCAAGGAGATCGACCTCGACGCCTCCGCGAGCATGTTCGCCGACGGCCAGCACATCGACGACGTCTGGTTCAACCACCTGGTGAGCCACGACGGTTCGGTGCGGCACACCGGGGACAACCTGGTCGGCGGCGCCGGCACCGGCGGTGACGACGAGACGATCCTGGTCGACCTCGACCGGGTGCCCGTCCACGTCGACCAGATCGTCTTCGCGGTGAACTCGTTCAGCGGACAGACCTTCTCCGAGATCGCCAGCGCCCACTGCCGACTGGTCGACGACAACACCGGCGAGGAGCTCGCCCGCTACACGCTCGACGGCGGCGGCCCGTACACCGCGCAGATCATGGCGAAGGTCCACCGCGTGGGCGGCGGCTGGCAGATGACGGCCATCGGCACCCCGTCCAACGGCCGGACGATCCACGACCTCTACCCGGTGATCGCGACCATCCTGTAGGCCGCCGCCGGAGGGCGGGTCCGACGGGGCGGACACGGAAGCACGGACAGTACGGACGGTACGGACGGTAGGGAACGGCCCGGTGGCACGGCGCCACCGGGCTTCTGCGACGCACAGGACGGACGAGGGGGAGCAGGGCGATGACGGCCGAGCTGGTACGGGGGCAGAACCACCCGCTGACCGAGAGCCGGGTGGAGATCCGGGTCTCGGCGGGGGATCCGGTGGTGGTGGCGGCCGCGTTCGGCGGCGCGGACGGCAGGGTCGCCGACGCCGGTCAGGTCGCGCGCCCCGGCTCCCCGCGGCTGCCGGGAGTGGAGGCGCCGGCCGGTGTGGCCCCGGTGCAGCGGCTCTCCGTCGACCTGGACGCCCTGCCCGACGCGGTGCACCGCGTGCACGTCCTGCTCGCCCTGCCGCCCGGCGGCCGCGGACCCGCCCGGTTCGGGGCGACGGCCGCGCCGTTCCTCGCCCTGTCCGGGGCCGGCGGTGCGGACGTCGCCAGCTTCACCGTCACCGAACTCGACAGCGAGACCGCCCTGGTGGCCCTGGAGCTCTACCGGCGCCAGGGCGCCTGGCGGGTCCGGGCCGTCGGCCAGGGCTACGCCGGCGGCCTCGCCGAACTCTTCCGCGACCTCGGGGTGGACCGCGCCGCCGAGCTCGCCGCGGGCGTCGAGGCGGAGGCGGCCGGGAGCGCGGCCGTGCTCTCGGCACCGCAGCCCTCGGCGCGGCACGCCGGCAGCGGTGGCCGGCACGGCGGGACGGCGGTGGACTGGCCCGCCGAACCCGCCACCCCGGAAGCGGCGTCGCCCGCCGCCGCGTCGCAGCCCGTCCCCGCGTCCGAGACCCCGTCCCCGGCCGGGCCCGTCGACTACCGGCACCCGCGCCGCCGGGCCACCGAGCCCCCGCAGCCCGCTCCCGCCACCCCGGAAGCCCGGCCGGGGACGCCGCCGGAGCCCGTGGCCGGCGACGCCGCCGGCTGGACGATGGAGGAGCGCCTCTACAACCAGGTGTGGGGCATGTTCGAGGACCTCGCCCGGAGCACCGCCGCGTACCGCAGCGCGGTCGGCTTCGCCGAGTCGCGCCTGGAGAAGGAGCTCGACCGGGTGCTCTCCGACCCCGCCACGCGGGTCGGCCCGGCCGCCGACGCGGCCCGCGAGGAGGCGCGCGCCAAGCACGGCGGCCTCGTGGAGCAGGCCCGCGCGGTACTCGACCGCGACCTCGCCCAGCTCACCGCCGAGGCCGAGGTCGTCGAGCACGCCCTGCCGCCGGCCCTCGCCCGCTGGGACAGCCCCGTCTGGCACGCCTACCAGGCGCCGCTGGAGACGCCGATGGCGCTGCGCCTGGGCGATCTGCACCTGCCGGAGCGGCGGGGCCTGCGCATCCCCATGCTGGTCCGGCTGCCGCTCCAGCGCGGCCTGTGGGTCGACTGCGGCCGGGCGACCGGCTCGGGCACGGACATGGCGGACCCGGCCGAGCTGCGCCGGCTGGCCATGGACTGCGCGGTGGCGCACGCCGCGCGGATGCTGGCGGTGCACCCCGTGGGCGAGTTCGGCGTGCACGTCCTCGACCCTGCCGGGTCGGGCGCGGCGGCCCTGGCCCCGCTCGTCGAGAACGGGGTGCTGGCGCGGCCTCCGGCGGCCGGGGCGCAGGGGGTCTCCGCCGTCCTGACCGAGCTGACGCGACGTGTCGACCTGGTGCAGATGGCGGTCCGCAGCGGGGCCGCCGACGCGCTGCCGCCCGACCTGGACACGGCCGAGCAGCTGCTGATCGTCAACGACTTCCCGCACGGCTTCGACGACCGGGCGGTCACACAGTTGCGCTACCTCGCGGACGAGGGCCCCGCCGTGGGCGTGCACCTGATGATGGTGGCCGACCGGGAGGACTCGCGCGGCTTCGGGCCCGTCCTCGACCCGCTGTGGCGCTCGCTGCTGCGGATCACGCCGGTGCCCGACGACCACCTCGCCGATCCGTGGGTCCGGCACGCCTGGACGTACGAGCCGTCGCTGGCGCCGGCGGGCAGCGATGTGGTCCGGCAAGTGCTGTGGCAGGTGGGGCAGGCGAGGCGGGCCTACGGACTCTGAAGGCGGCCTAGGGAGCCACCTAGGCGCGGCCTTTGGCGGGCCTTTGGGGTTCTCTTTACTCTTTCTTGGTGCTTCCTGTACCGTTTCTGGTGCGGAGGCGCCCTGGTGTGCACCAGGCGAGTGGAAGGGGCCTCCGGCAGCGACGACGCTGGAAGTTGCCGTACGAGATGCCGGAGGTCCGATGGATGTCTCCCTCACGCTGTGGCTGGTGACGGTCGCCGGTCTGTGCGCCCTGATCGCCGCCGACTTCTTCATCGGCGGCCGGAAGCCGCATGAGGTCTCCCTCAAGGAGGCCGGCACCTGGACGGTCGTCTGGATCGTCCTCGCCGCCCTGTTCGGCCTGGGCCTGTTCTTCCTGGGCGGCGGGCAGCCCGCGGGCGAGTTCTTCGCCGGCTACATCACCGAGAAGTCGCTGAGCGTCGACAACCTCTTCGTCTTCGTCCTGATCATGGGCAAGTTCGCGGTGCCGGCCGTCTACCAGCAGCGGGTGCTGATGGTCGGCGTGCTCATCGCCCTCGTCCTGCGGGCCGTGTTCATCGGCGCGGGCGCGGCGATCATCGCCAACTTCTCCTGGGTCTTCTACATCTTCGGCGCGTTCCTCGTCTGGACCGCGTGGAAGCTGATCCAGGAGGCGCGGTCGGACGACGAGGAGGAGGAGTTCGAGGAGAACCGCTTCCTGAAGGCGGTCGAGCGGCGCTTCCCCTCCACGGACCGGTACCACGGCACCAAGCTCTTCGTCGTGGAGGGGGGACGCCGCCTGATGACGCCGATGCTGATCGTCATGCTGGCGATCGGCACGACCGACGTCCTCTTCGCCCTGGACTCAATTCCGGCGATCTTCGGTCTGACGCAGGACGCGTACATCGTCTTCACGGCCAACGCCTTCGCCCTCATGGGCCTGCGCCAGCTGTACTTCCTGATAGGCGGCCTGCTGCGGAAGCTGGTCCACCTCTCGTACGGGCTGTCGGTGATCCTCGGCTTCATCGGCGTCAAGCTGGTGCTGCACGCCCTCCACGAGAGCGGGGTGGCGGTGCCCGAGATCAGCATCCCGGTCTCGCTCGGCGTCATCTGCGCGGTGCTCGCGGTCACCACCGTCACCAGCCTGCGCGCCTCCGCGAAGGCCGAGCGGGCCGGCGCCGCGGGGAGCCGGGAGCGCGCGGACGTCCACACGGACGTCTGAGCCGACGCGTTCCCAGGTGGCCGCGCCGTTCCGCGGGCCGGGGAGCCAGGTCCCGGACGCGGTCCCCAGCGTGGCCTCCGGGGCGGCGTCCGGCGCCTCCGCGGCCCCCGGCGCCTCCGCGGCCCCCAGCGCCTCCGTGGCCCCCTGCACCTCCGCGGGCTCCGGCCGGGTCTCCGGCAGCAGGACGAAGCAGACGAGGCTGAGCAGCGCTACGGCGATCAGATAGCCGGCCACGCCCCACGGAGGCCCGTCCCCGCGGGTGAGCCCGGTGGCGGCCAGCGGGGTGGCGGCGCCGCCCAGGACGCCCGCGAGGTTGTAGCCGACCGTGGCGCCCGTGCAGCGCACCCGGGCCGCGTAGAGCTCCGGCAGATAGGCGCCGACCACGGCGAACGAGATCATGAAGGCCAGCATCCCGACGACGAAGCCCACCGTCATCAGCACCGGGTTCCCCGTGTGCAACAGGGCGACCAGCGGGACCATCCACAGCGCGACGGCGACGCAGCCGGCCACGCACAGCGGGCGCCGTCCGACGCGGTCGCCGAGCAGGGCCAGCGGCGGGGTGGCGATCCCCGAGGCGAGGACCGCGACCATGACGCAGCCGAGCATCACGGGGCGGTCGACGCCGAGCCGCTCGGTGCCGTAGGTCAGCGCCCAGGTGGTGATCGTGTAGTAGACGGCGTAGCCGACGGCCAGGCCGCCCGCGGTGAGCAGGACCAGCCGCCAGTGGTCGCGCACCACCTCGGCGATCGGCAGCCGGGCCGGTTCCCCGGCGGCCGCCGCCCGGAACTCGGGGGACTCGCTGACCCGGTTCCGCAGCAGCATGCCCCCGACCGCCAGCACGCCGGCCACCCAGAAGGGCACCCGCCAGCCCCAGGAGCGGAACTGCGCGTCGGTGAGTCCGACGGAGAGGGCGAGGGTGATGCCGTTGGCGAGCAGGAAACCCAGCGGCGGGCCGAGCTGAGGGAAGCAGGCCCACAGCGCACGGCGGTGCGGGGGAGCGTGCTCGGCGGTGAGCAGCACCGCGCCGCCCCACTCCCCGCCGAGTCCGAGCCCCTGGAGGAAGCGCAGGACGAGGAGGAGCAGCGGGGCGGCGGCGCCGATCGCGGCGTACGGCGGCACCAGCCCGACGGCGACGGTGGCGACGCCGGTCAGCAGCAGGGAGAGGACGAGGACGGGGCGCCGGCCGTAGCGGTCGCCGACGTGGCCGAAGAGCACGGATCCCAGCGGGCGGGCGATGAAGCCCACGCCGAAGGTGCCGAACGCCGCCAGGGTGCCCATCAGGGGCGAGACGGTGGGGAAGAAGAGGGGGCCGAGCACCAGCGCCGCCGCCGTGCCGTAGGCGAAGAAGTCGTAGAACTCGATGGCCGTCCCGGCGAGGGAGGCGGTCGCCAGGCGCAGCATGGCGGCGGGGGCGGTCGATGGGGGAGGGACGGGAGGGGCGGGAGAACCGGTGGGGGAGCCGTCACGGTGCATGTACCGTCCAACTTCCCGTGCCGGCACGGGACACGGGGCGTGCGGGCGCGTTGCCGGGGCGCGTAGGAATCTCTGCTTCCGTTTGTCGTACGGCAGGCACGCGCCCCCGCCGGGGCGCCGCTACCCGCGGAGCCCCGTACCCCGGGTCACCCGCGTCTCACCAGCCGCGCTCGCGCCACTCCGCGAGGTGCGGCCGCTCGGCGCCGAGCGTGGTGTCCGCGCCGTGCCCGGGGTAGACCCAGGTCTCGTCCGGGAGCCGTCCGAAGAGCTTGGTCTCCACGTCGCCGAGCAGGCCGGCGAACGCCGTGGGGTCGTCGTGCGTGTTGCCGACCCCGCCCGGGAACAGGCAGTCGCCGGTGAACACGTGCGGGTGGCCGTGCGGGTCGTCGTAGACCAGCGCGATGCTGCCCGGCGTGTGGCCGACCAGGTGCACGGCGGTGAGGGCCACCCGGCCCACCCGGAGCTCGTCGCCGTCCTCGACGGGCACGTCCGTGGGCACCGGGATGCCCTCGGCGTCGTACCGGCCCGCGTAGGTGCGCGCGCCGGTGGCGTCGACCACCTCGCGCAGCGCGCCCCAGTGGTCGCCGTGCCGGTGGGTGGTGACGACGGAGGTGATCCCGCCGTCGCCGATCAGACTCAGCAGGGTGTGCGGCTCGGCGGCGGCGTCGATGAGCAGCTGCTCGTCGGTCGCGCGGCAGCGCAGCAGATAGGCGTTGTTGTCCATCGGACCGACCGCGACCTTGGAGATCATCAGGTCGGTCAGCTCGTGTACGTCGGCGGGCCCGCCGACCTTCACCGCTCCCGTGTATGCCATGGGATCAGCCTAGTTCCTCGGTACGACAACGGGCCGGGGAGCCCGGCGCCGCCCGTGCCCGGCGTCACAGCGGGGGCAGGGCCGGTACCGGGCTCCCGCCGGTGTCCAGGGCGGAGGCGTCGCTCCGGCCGGCGAGCCAGCCCAGCAGCGCGGGCGCGGGTCCGGCGATCCGGAGCCACGGGCCGTCCGTGCTCCCCGTCCGCCACTCCCGTCCGTCCGCCGCGACGAGCAGCAGGGACGGCACCTCGGGGTGGCCGGAGAAGCGCCGGGCCAGGAAGTCGATCTCCCGGTCGGTGAACTCCGCGGACAGGTCCTCCAGGTCGTAGCCGATCCCGAGGTCCACGTGGTGCAGCTCGACCTCGATCAGCCGCCGGAAGGGCACCCGGGAGGCGCGGTCCGTGACGCCGTTGCGCAGCGTGACCGTACGGCCGGGGTCGCCGGGCACGGCGGCCGCCTCCAGGAAGCGCCGGGAACTGTCCCGCAGGTCGGCGAGGTGGGCGGCGAGGGGGCGCGGGGCGTCCCGTTCGATGTCGGCGTCCCGGGCCGCGGCGTCGGCGTACATGGGCCGTCCGGCGAGCACGTTGACCAGGGCGTCGGCGTTGCGCGCGAGGTGGGCCAGGACGTGGCCGCGGGTCCAGCCGGGGAGCCGGGAGGGGCCGGGGAGGGCGGCTTCCGGGAGCTTGGCGACGGCGGTCAGCAGCCGGTCGGTGGCCTCGGCGACCAAGGCGAGGTCGTGCTCGTGATCAGCCATGGGCCGACGATAGCGCCGCCACTCGTTCGGGTGAAGGAGGTGAACACGGGCCGTAAATCGAATGTGCGTGCTATACGCTCGGAGTGCGGCATCCTGGAGAGATGGCCGCAGCGCTCTCGTACCCTGGCTGGGTCGGGAGCATCGCTCCGCACTGACCCCTGCCGCCGCGACGGACCCGCATCCGGGCCCGCGTCGCGTGGTGGCGGGGCCGGCGCACCCCCTCGTCTTCTCAAGAAAGGTGCCGACCGGCGTGGCAGACCGTCTCATCGTCCGTGGCGCGCGCGAGCACAACCTCAAGAACGTCTCGCTCGACCTCCCCCGTGACTCCCTCATCGTCTTCACGGGACTCTCCGGGTCGGGCAAGTCGTCCCTCGCCTTCGACACGATCTTCGCCGAGGGGCAGCGCCGCTACGTCGAGTCGCTCTCCTCGTACGCACGGCAGTTCCTGGGTCAGATGGACAAGCCCGACGTGGACTTCATCGAGGGCCTGTCCCCGGCCGTGTCCATCGACCAGAAGTCGACTTCGCGCAACCCGCGCTCCACGGTCGGCACGATCACCGAGGTCTACGACTACCTCCGCCTGCTCTTCGCCCGCATCGGCAAGCCGCACTGCCCCGAGTGCCGGCGGCCTATCACCCGGCAGTCGCCGCAGGCCATCGTCGACAAGGTGCTCGAGCTGCCGGAGGGCAGCCGCTTCCAGGTGCTCTCGCCGCTGGTGCGCGAGCGCAAGGGCGAGTACGTCGACCTCTTCTCCGACCTCCAGACCAAGGGTTACAGCCGCGCCCGGGTGGACGGGCAGACGATCCAGCTCACCGAGCCGCCCAAGCTCAAGAAGCAGGAGAAGCACACCATCGAGGTGGTCGTCGACCGCCTCACCGTCAAGAGCAGCGCCAAGCGCCGGCTGACCGACTCGGTCGAGACCGCGCTCGGCCTCTCCGGCGGCATGGTCATCCTGGACTTCGTCGACCTCCCCGAGGACGACCCCGAGCGTGAGCGGATGTACTCCGAGCACCTCTACTGCCCGTACGACGACCTCTCCTTCGAGGAGATGGAGCCGCGCTCCTTCTCCTTCAACTCGCCCTTCGGCGCCTGCCCGGACTGCACCGGCATCGGCACCCGCATGGAGGTCGACCCGGAGCTGATCGTCCCGGACGAGGAGAAGAGCCTGGACGAGGGGGCGATCAGCCCCTGGTCGCACGGCCAGAGCAAGGACTACTTCCACCGCCTGGTCTCCGCCCTCGCCGACGAGCTGGGCTTCCGCACGGACATCCCCTGGGCGGGGCTGCCGCAGCGCGCCAAGAAGGCCCTGCTGAACGGGCACCGCACGCAGGTCGAGGTGCGCTACCGCAACCGGTACGGCCGCGAGCGCGCGTACACCACCTCGTTCGAGGGCGCCATCCCGTTCGTCAAGCGGCGGCACTCCGAGGCGGAGAGCGACGCCAGCCGCGAGCGCTTCGAGGGCTACATGCGCGAGGTGCACTGCCCGACCTGCGAGGGCACCCGCCTCAAGCCGGTCGTGCTGGCGGTCACCATCCAGGACCGCTCCATCGCGGAGGTCTCCGCGATGTCGATCAGCGAATGCGCCGACTTCCTGCGGGACATGACGCTCACCGGCCGCGAGAAGAAGATCGCCGAGCGCGTCCTGAAGGAGGTCAACGAGCGGCTCCGCTTCCTCGTCGACGTCGGCCTGGACTACCTCTCGCTCAACCGCGCCGCGGGCACCCTCTCCGGCGGCGAGGCGCAGCGCATCCGGCTCGCCACGCAGATCGGCTCCGGCCTGGTCGGCGTGCTGTACGTGCTGGACGAGCCGTCCATCGGCCTCCACCAGCGCGACAACCACCGGCTGATCGAGACGCTGGTGCGGCTGCGGGACATGGGCAACACCCTGATCGTCGTCGAGCACGACGAGGACACCATCAAGGTCGCCGACTGGGTCGTGGACATCGGCCCGGGCGCCGGCGAGCACGGCGGCAAGGTCGTGCACAGCGGCCCGCTCGCCGAGCTGCTGGCCAACGACGCGTCCATGACCGGGCAGTACCTGTCCGGCCGGCGGGCCATCGCCACCCCGGAGCTGCGGCGCCCGATCGACCGGAAGCGCGCGCTCACCGTGCGCGGCGCCCGGGAGAACAACCTGCGCGACATCGACGTGTCGTTCCCCCTCGGGGTGCTCACGGCCGTCACCGGTGTCTCCGGTTCCGGCAAGTCGACGCTGGTCAACGACATCCTGTACACGCACCTGGCCCGCGAGCTGCACGGCGCCCGCACCGTGCCCGGCCGGCACACCCGGGTGGACGGCGACGACCTGGTCGACAAGGTCGTGCACGTCGACCAGTCGCCGATCGGCCGGACGCCGCGCTCCAACCCGGCCACGTACACCGGGGTGTTCGACAACATCCGGAAGCTCTTCGCGGAGACGATGGAGGCGAAGGTCCGCGGCTACCTGCCCGGCCGCTTCTCCTTCAACGTCAAGGGCGGCCGCTGCGAGAACTGCTCCGGCGACGGCACCATCAAGATCGAGATGAACTTCCTGCCGGACGTCTACGTGCCGTGCGAGGTCTGCCACGGGGCGCGGTACAACCGGGAGACCCTGGAGGTGCACTACAAGGGCAAGTCCATCGCCGAGGTGCTGGACATGCCGATCGAGGAGGCGCTCGGCTTCTTCGAGGCCGTCCCGACGATCGCGCGCCACCTGCGGACGCTCCACGAGGTCGGCCTCGGGTACGTGCGCCTCGGCCAGCCCGCGCCGACGCTGTCCGGCGGCGAGGCGCAGCGCGTGAAGCTCGCGAGCGAGCTGCAGAAGCGCTCGACGGGCCGCACGGTGTACGTCCTGGACGAGCCGACGACCGGTCTGCACTTCGAGGACATCAACAAGCTGATCTCGGTGCTGTCGGGTCTGGTCGACAAGGGCAACAGTGTGATCGTCATCGAGCACAACCTCGATGTGATCAAGACGGCCGACTGGATCGTCGACATGGGCCCGGAGGGCGGCAAGAACGGCGGCATGGTCATCGCCGAGGGCACTCCGGAGGAGGTCGCGGCCGTCGAGGACAGCCACACCGGCCGGTTCCTGCGGGAGATGCTCGGCGAGCTGGTGGCGGACTGCGACCCGGAGGACGCCCCGAAGCGTGCCGCCGGGGCGCGGAAGGCGCCCGCGAAGAAGACCGCGGCGAAGGCGACGGCCGGCAAGGCGACGGCCGCGGCGAAGGCGACGGCCGCGAAGAAGACCGTGGCCAAGAAGGCCGCCGCCAAGAAGACGACGGCGAAGAAGGCCGCGGCGCGCCGCGCCTGAGAGCGGCACGGCGGCCGGTCCCGGATCCCCTCGGGGGTCCGGGACCGGCCGCGTTCCCCTTGCCCCCGGAGGCCGACCGGTGCCGCGCACGGGACGCCCGATCGGTGCCGGTATCGTCGGGACCGATCGTCACAGCAGCTCCGGCGGCACCGCCCGTCGGCGTACCCCCGTGGGAGCCTCCATGACCAGCCGGCAGCCGGAGCCCTGCTGCGCCTCTCGCCGTACCGTCCTGCGCGGCGCCGCCCTCGCGGGCGCGGCGGGGCTGGGCGTCACCGCCTGCGGCGCGGGAGAGGCCGGCACGCCCTCCTCGACGCCCACCGCCCCGGTCGAGCTCGGCGCGGCGGGCGACGTCCCGGTCGGCGGGGCGCGCCTCTACCGGGAGGAGCGGGTGCTGGTCACCCGGCCGAAGAAGGACGAGTACCGGGCGTTCAGCGCCGTCTGCACCCACGCCGGCTGCGTGGTCTCGAAGATCGAGGAGGGCGCGGCGGTCTGCCGCTGCCATGGCAGCAAGTTCGACGCGAGCACCGGCAAGGTGCTGCACGGCCCGGCCTCGGTCCCGCTGCCCGAGGTGCCGGTGCGGGTGAAGGGCGACCGGCTGGTGGCGGGCCCGGAGAGCTGAGGGGGCCAAGACGGGGACCACCCCCGGCCCTCACGACCAGTCCCAACCGATCCCCACGATCCCCGGCCGCACCGCCTGTTCCACCATGTGCACCCCCGGATGCCGCCCGGCCAGGGTCAGCTCCTGCTGGCCGCCGCGCGGCGCGCTCGCCGTGGCCTGGGTGAAGCGGCGGCAGCGCACCGGCAGCTCGGCGGCGTCGAAGCGCACCTGGAGCACGTACTGCCCGCCCGCGAAGCTGAAACCGCGCACGTACTCGCTGCTCTGGCCGCCCGTCCCGTCGTCGAAGGCGTAGCCGAGGAGGTGCGTGTCGCCGCACCGCAGCCGGGTGTCGAACAGCAGCTCCGCGACCAGGACGCCGGCCCCCGCGTGCCACCGGACGCGCCCCACGCGGCAGTTCTCGGTGGCGCGCACCCCGATCCGGGCCGGGTCGCAGCCGGCGTCCCCGTAGTGGATGGCGACGTAACGGTCCACGCCGTCCCGGTGGGCCCGGACGACGTGGTGGGACTCGCGGCCGAGGAGCTCGCGCCGCGCCCCGATGTGGACGTGCTCCAGGTGACAGACCGTGTGCAGCCCGCCGTCGGCGGGCGACTCCAGTTCGGCGAGGAGCCGTTCCACCGCCCGGGCCTCGTCCATCAGGGCGCGCAGCGAGCGGGCGGCGGGGCGCTCCGCGGCCGGCCGGACCACCGGTTCGAGTAACCGGGTCAGGGCCCGCGGGGGCAGCTCCAGGATCTCCTCCAGCAGGCGCACCGCGCGCAGTGACTCCGGCCGCTGGGGTCTTCGCGCCCCCTGCTGCCAGTAACTGAGGCTGGTGATGCCGACGGTGACGCCGCGTTGGGCGAGTCGGCGCTGCACCCGGTGCAGGGCCAGCCCACGCGCCGTCAGCGCGGTGCGCAGTGCCAGGTGAAAGGGCCCGGTGCGCAGCGCCTCGGCCAGCACGGCCTCGGCGTCCCGGATACTGGTACGTACCATGCGGCTCGCTGCCTCCTGTGAATATTCACTCGGGGTGACCGGGGTCACGGCCGCGCGGAGGACAGCCTTCCTCCTGACGGGCACAGGGCGTTCACATCCGACGTGATCCGTTCACTTGGGTGTTCCCCTCCGCATTCAAGCCGGTTGACCCGAACCCGACAACATCCGATGCTCCTCACCAGCGTCCGGACGCGCTCCTCCACCGAACCACCCCACCACGGGAGGAACGTCCATGTCCCGTGCCTCGGCACAGCTCGAAAGACCCCGAATATCCCCCACCCCCCGACCGCGCGGCAGACGGCTCTCCGTCGCCGCCCTCACCACCGCGGCGCTGATCGCGCTGCCCGCCGCCACCGCCACGGCCGCCCCCACCGGCCACGAGCTGCGCGGCGCCAACCGGCTCAACATCTCCATGCAGGCCCAGCAGAAGAACAACTGGTGCTGGGCCGCCTCCGGCAACACCATCGCCACCTGGTACGGCCGCAAGTACAGCCAGAACCAGTTCTGCAACGCCGCCTTCAACCGGCAGCAGGGCACCGACTGCCCCAACAACCAGGCCAACCTGGGCAACGTCCAGAACGCCCTGCGCTGGGCCGGCATCAACAGCGGCTCGTACGTGGACGGCTGGCTGCGCTACTCGACCGTGCAGAGCGAGATCAACGCCAACCGGCCCATCGAGACGCGCATCGGCTGGAAGTCCGGCGGCGGCCACATGCACGTCGTCTACGGCTACGACGACTCCAACAGCATGGTCTACTGGGGCGACCCGTGGCCGAGCAGCAACCGCTACAACTGGGCGTCGCACAGCTGGTACGTGAACAACAACCAGTTCGCCTGGACGCATTCGCTCTACCGGATCGGCGGGTGACGGTCATGACCACGCGTGGAACCCACCGCTCCGGCCGGACGTACGCCCGTGCCGCGGCCGCCGGCGCCCTGACCGCCGGCGTCCTCTCCCTCGCCACGTCCGCTTACGCCGCACCGCCGCCCGCGGCCCCCGCCCCGCCCGCCGCCGGGCTGGCGGCGGCCCGTGACGCGGCGTCGGCGTCCCCGACGCTGGACACCCTGTCCCGGTTCTTCGCCCGGGACGGCGCCATCGCCAGGACGGCCGCGAAGCCGCGGATCGAGGGCGCGGCCGTGCCCGTCTACGCGCTCTCGCCCGACTTCGTGGCGGGCAAGCGGAACGCGCCCGTCGCCACGCTGGAGTACCTCGCCAGCAAGGCGGTCTCGGCCGACGGACAGAAGGCGTCCGTGTGGACGGCCGGCGGCGGCACCGACTGGAAGGTCGTCAACATCGCCACCGGCGACGACGAGACGCGCTACGCGGCCGAGGGGGCGAAGAAGCTCGCCGGCGGCACGGTCTTCCGCGAGCCCCAGGTCAACGCCTGGTACGTACAGCGCGCCGACCGGATCCTTCCCCTGAACCCGGAGGCCGTCCGGGCCGTCGGCGCCCGCGGCACCACCGTGGACGCCTACCGGGACCGCGTCCACAAGGCGTACGGCGACAAGCTGCCCGGCTCGGCCTACGCGAAGAAGGGCCTGGCCGGCGGCTACGGAGGCGGGGCCGAGTCCCAGGCGGCCCCGGCGGCCGACGCCCCGGCGCCGCTCGCCGCCGAGCCCGTCGGCTCCGCTTCGGACTCCGGTTCTCTCAGCACCACCACCCTGGCCGCCTCGGCCGGCGGCGCGGCCCTGGCCCTCGGCCTCGGCACCGTCGCCGTCCGCAGGCTCCGGCGCCGCTGACGCGACGCCGGTCACCCCCCACACGCTCCGGCCCCGGCGCCCTCCACGCGCCGGGGCCGGAGCCGTGCGTCCACGGGGCCGGCTTGTCAGTGCCCGCAAGTAGGGTGTGAGACATGGCCGACCCCAGCAGCTACCGACCCAAGCCGGGACAGATCCCCGACTCGCCCGGGGTGTACCGGTTCCGTGACGAGCACGGCCGGGTGATCTACGTCGGGAAGGCGAAGAGCCTGCGCCAGCGGCTCTCCTCGTACTTCCAGGACCTCGCCGGTCTGCACCCGCGCACCCGCACGATGGTCACCACCGCCGCCTCCGTCGAGTGGACCGTCGTCGCCACCGAGGTCGAGGCGCTGCAGCTGGAGTACTCCTGGATCAAGGAGTACGACCCGCGCTTCAACGTGAAGTACCGGGACGACAAGAGCTATCCGTACCTGGCCGTCACCTTGAACGAGGAGTTCCCGCGCGTCCAGGTCATGCGCGGCGCCAAGAAGAAGGGCGTGCGCTACTTCGGGCCCTACGCGCACGCCTGGGCGATCCGCGAGACCGTCGACCTGATGCTCCGCGTCTTCCCCGTCCGCACCTGCTCCGCCGGGGTGTTCAAGCGCTCCGCCCAGATCGGCCGCCCCTGCCTGCTCGGCTACATCGGCAAGTGCTCCGCGCCCTGCGTCGGCCGCGTCACCCCCGAGGAGCACCGCGAACTGGCCGAGGAGTTCTGCGACTTCATGGCCGGCCGTACCGGCGCCTACCTCCGCCGCCTGGAGCGGCACATGCAGGAGGCGGCCGAGGAGATGGAGTACGAGAAGGCCGCCCGGCTCCGCGACGACATAGAGGCGCTCCGGCGCGCCATGGAGAAGAGCGCCGTCGTCCTCGCCGACGCCACCGACGCCGACCTCATCGCCGTGGCCGAGGACGAGCTGGAGGCGGCCGTGCAGATCTTCCACGTCCGCGGCGGCCGGGTGCGCGGCCAGCGCGGCTGGGTGACCGACAAGGTCGAGGCGGTGGACACCGCGGGCCTGGTCGAGCACGCGCTCCAGCAGCTCTACGGCGAGGAGAAGGGCGACGCGGTGCCCAAGGAGGTGCTCGTCCCCGCCCTGCCGGACCCCGTCGAGCCGGTCGCCGAGTGGCTGGCCGACCGCCGCGGCTCCCGCGTCGACCTGCGCATCCCGCAGCGCGGCGACAAGAAGGACCTGATGGCGACGGTCCAGCGGAACGCCCAGCAGGCACTGGTCCTGCACAAGACCAAGCGCGCCTCCGACCTCACCACCCGCTCCCGCGCCCTGGAGGAGATCGCCGAGGCCCTCGGCCTGGACTCGGCGCCGCTGCGCGTCGAGTGCTTCGACATCTCCCACCTGCAAGGGCAGGACGTGGTGGCGTCCATGGTCGTCTTCGAGGACGGGCTCGCGCGCAAGAGCGAGTACCGCCGCTTCCAGATCAAGAGCTTCGAGGGACAGGACGACGTCCGGTCCATGCACGAGGTCGTCTCCCGCCGCTTCCGCCGCTATCTGCGGGAGAGCGAGAAGACGGGGGAGTGGACCGTGGAAGAAGGGGCGGAAGGGGCGGAAGCGGACGGTCCCGAGGAGGACACCGCCGGCCCCCGCGACGACAACGGCCGCCCCAAGCGCTTCGCCTACCCTCCGCAGCTCGTCGTGGTCGACGGCGGCCGGCCGCAGGTCCAGGCCGCCCGCCGGGCCCTGGACGAGCTCGGCATCGCCGACGTGGCCGTCTGCGGCCTCGCCAAGCGGCTGGAGGAGATCTGGCTGCCGGACGAGGAGGATCCGGTCGTCCTGCCGCGCACCAGCGAGGGCCTCTACCTGCTCCAGCGCGTCCGCGACGAGGCGCACCGCTTCGCCATCGCCTACCAGCGCGGCAAGCGCGCCAAGACGATGAAGGCGTCCCCGCTGGACGCGGTCGCCGGCCTGGGCGACAGCCGCAAGCAGGCGCTGCTCAAGCACTTCGGCTCGGTGAAGAAGCTGCGGGCCGCGACCGTCGAGCAGATCTGCGAGGTGCCCGGCGTCGGCCGGAAGACCGCCCTGGCCGTCGCCGCCGCCCTGGCCGAAAGCACCCCGCCCGCCCCCGCCGTCAACATGGCGACGGGCGAGATCCTGGACGAGTCCGAGGGATGATGGAGACGACGGCGCGGAGCGCGGGAGCGGCCGGCGGGCGCGTGACCCCGGGCCCGCCGCCGGGCCCTGCGAGGATCAGGGAAAGAGCACAGGGAAAGCCGGAAGGACGGGGCCCCGACCACGGCCCCGCCGGCAGAACGGGGGACACCACATGCAGCACGGCATGAACGAAACCGATCGGGACGGAGCAAAGGTGAGTACGGGCACGACGGCGGACACGACCGGCGAGGCGGCGGGCATCCCCGAGCTGGTCATCATCTCGGGCATGTCGGGGGCGGGCCGCAGCACCGCCGCCAAGTGCCTGGAGGACCTCGGCTGGTTCGTCGTCGACAATCTGCCCCCCGCCCTCATCCCCACCATGGTCGACCTCGGCGCCCGCTCCCAGGGCAACGTGGCCCGGATCGCCGTGGTCGTCGACGTCCGCGGCCGGCGGTTCTTCGACAACCTCCGCGAGTCCCTCGCGGACCTCGCCGCCAAGAAGGTCAAGCGCCGGGTGATCTTCCTGGAGGCGTCCGACGACGCCCTCGTGCGCCGCTTCGAGTCGGTCCGCCGCCCGCACCCCCTCCAGGGCTCCGGCCGCATCGTCGACGGCATCGCCGCCGAGCGCGACCTGCTCCGCGAGCTGCGCGGCGACGCCGACCTCGTCATCGACACCTCCAGCCTCAACGTCCACGAGCTGCGCGCCAAGATGGACGCCCAGTTCGCCGGCGAGGAGGAGCCGGAGCTCCGCGCCACCGTCATGTCCTTCGGCTACAAGTACGGCCTGCCCGTCGACGCCGACCTGGTGGTGGACTGCCGCTTCCTGCCCAACCCGCACTGGGTCCCCGAGCTGCGCCCCTTCACCGGCCTCAACGAGGAGGTCTCGGGCTACGTCTTCAACCAGCCCGGCGCCAAGGAGTTCCTCGACCGCTACACCGAGCTGCTCCAGCTCATTGCGGCCGGCTACCGCCGCGAGGGCAAGCGCTACGTGACGATCGCCGTGGGCTGCACGGGCGGCAAGCACCGCTCGGTCGCCATGTCCGAGAAGCTGGCCCACCGCCTCGTCTCGGAGGGTGTCGAGACCGTCGTCGTCCACCGGGACATGGGGCGCGAGTGACCGGCCGCGGTTTCCGGATGCGCCGCGCCCGCCGGGTCGTCCCCGGCGGTCCGCGCGGCGCCGAGCGGCGCCTCCAGCGCCGCACCCAGCCCAAGGTCGTCGCCCTCGGCGGCGGCCGCGGGCTGTCCGCCTCGCTCGCCGCGCTGCGCCGGATCACCGGCGATCTGACGGCCGTGGTCACCGTCGCCGACGACGGCGGCTCCAGCGGCCGGCTCCGCGACGAGCTCGGCGTGCTGCCCCCGGGCGACCTGCGCAAGGCCCTCGCCGCGCTGTGCGGCGACGACGACTGGGGGCGCACCTGGTCGCGCGTCGTCCAGCACCGCTTCGCCAGCGAGGGCGACCTGCACGGCCACGCCGTCGGCAACCTGCTGATCGTCGCCCTCTGGGAGCAGCTCGGCGACCACGTCCAGGCCCTGGACCTGGTCGGCAAGCTGCTCGGCGCGCACGGCCGGGTGCTGCCCATGTCCGCCGTCCCGCTGGAGCTCCAGGCGCTGGTCCGCGGCCACGACCCCCGCGAGCCGGACGCCGTCACCACCGTCCGCGGCCAGGCCACCGTCGCCCTCACCCCCGGCGAGGTGCACTCCGTGCACGTGGTCCCGGAGGACCCGCCGGCCGTGCCCGAGGCCGTCGAGGCGGTCCTGGACGCCGACTGGGTGGTCCTCGGCCCCGGCTCCTGGTTCTCCTCGGTGATCCCGCACCTGCTGGTCCCCGAACTGCTGACCGCCCTGCAGGAGACCAAGGCCCGCCGGGTGCTCTCGCTGAACCTCGCCCCCCAGCCCGGCGAAACCGAGGGCTTCTCCCCGCAGCGTCATTTGGAGGTTTTGGCCCGACACGCCCCTAAACTCGCCCTGGACGTGGTGCTGGCCGACGAGGCCGCCGTGCCCGACCGGGACAGCCTCCGGGACGCCGCAAAGCGGCTCGGCGGCACGGTCGAGCTGGCGCCGGTCGCCGCCCAGGGGAGTTCCGCTACGCACGATCCGGAACTGCTGGCCGCCGCGTACGACCGTATTTTTCGGATGCATGGAAGGATCGGCCCATGGCGATGACGGCAGCGGTGAAGGACGAGATCTCCCGGCTCCCCGTCACCCGGACCTGCTGCCGGAAGGCGGAGGTCTCGGCGATCCTCCGCTTTGCCGGCGGCCTGCACCTGGTCAGCGGGCGCATCGTGATCGAGGCGGAGCTGGACACCGGGATCGCGGCCCGGCGGCTGCGCAAGGACATCCTGGAGATCTTCGGCCACGCCTCCGACCTGGTCGTCATGGCCCCCGGCGGACTGCGCCGCGGCAGCAGGTACGTGGTGCGGGTGGTGGCGGGCGGTGACCAGCTGGCCCGCCAGACCGGCCTGGTCGACGGCCGCGGCCGGCCGATCCGCGGCCTGCCCCCGCAGGTCGTCTCCGGCGCCACCTGCGACGCGGAGGCCGCCTGGCGCGGCGCCTTCCTGGCGCACGGCTCGCTGACCGAGCCCGGCCGCTCCTCCTCCCTCGAGGTCACCTGCCCCGGCCCGGAGGCGGCGCTCGCCCTGGTCGGCGCCGCCCGCCGGCTCCAGATCGCCGCCAAGGCCCGCGAGGTGCGCAACGTGGACCGGGTGGTCGTCCGCGACGGCGACGCCATCGGCGCGCTGCTCACCCGGCTCGGCGCCCACGAGTCGGTGCTCGCCTGGGAGGAGCGCCGGATGCGCCGCGAGGTGCGGGCCACCGCCAACCGGCTGGCCAACTTCGACGACGCCAACCTGCGCCGCTCCGCCCGGGCCGCCGTCGCCGCCGGGGCCCGGGTCCAGCGGGCCCTGGAGATCCTCGGCGAGGAGGTCCCCGAGCACCTCGCCGCCGCCGGCCGGCTGCGCATGGAGCACAAGCAGGCCTCGCTGGAGGAGCTGGGCGCCCTCGCCGACCCGCCGCTCACCAAGGACGCCGTGGCCGGCCGGATCCGCCGGCTGCTCGCGATGGCCGACAAGCGCGCCCAGGACCTCGGCATCCCCGGGACCGAGTCGAACCTGACCGAACTGGCCGATCTGCCCGAGGACATGGTGGACGGCATGGTCAAGGGCCTGGCCGGCTGACACCGGCGTGCTGACGGTGCGGTCCGGGCCCTCGCGGGCCGCCGCTGGCCGGCCCGGCGGGTTCCGGCCGACTTCCCGGCCGACTTCGCGACGAGCTTCGCGGTCGGCCTCCCGATGGGCATCCCGACGGGCCTCCCGATGGGCGGCCCGCCCCGCCGGGCCCGATATCCCCGCCCCCCTCCAGGCCCTATTGACATGCTCATGGGCCGTCGGAAGCCTGGCGTCCGGCATGGACGGGACAGACAACGGCAAGGGGGGTTCATGAGACGCAGGACACGGGCGACCCTCGTGGCGGCATCGCTGCTCCTCGGCGGAGTCACCGCGACACCCTTCGCACAGGCTGAACCTTTCGCAGCACCCTTCACACCCGCGCGACCGGACACCGGCGCCTCCGACGCGCTGACCGTATGGACCGGCGAGGTCACCCAGGCCCAGGTACCGCTGCTGCTCAAGGCGGGCGTCGACGGGCACGAGCTGGGCCGGCCCGCCGGGGACCGGGCCGTCCCGGTCGAGCTCTACCTCACCCGCGCGCAGGCGGACGAACTGCGCGGCCAGGGCGTCAAGCTCACCGAGAAACGCATGACGGACCGCGCCCGCGAACGCCTCAAGGCCGCGGGCGACGGCGTCTTCCGCCCGTACAGCGGCCCCAAGGGGCTCCAGAAAGAGATCGTCGACACCGGCCGGGCCCACCCGGAGCTCACCAAGGTCGTGAGCATCGGCAAGACGACGCGCGGGCAGGACATCCTCGCCCTCAAGATCAGCAAGGGCGCGGCCAGGAGCAAGGACGGCTCCAAGCCCGCCGTGCTCTACATGTCCAACCAGCACGCCCGGGAGTGGATCACCCCGGAGACCACCCGGCGGCTGATGCACCACTACCTCGACCGCTACGGCAAGGACCGGCGGATCACCCGGCTCGTGGACCGCACCGAACTGTGGTTCCTGCTCTCCGCCAACCCGGACGGCTACGACCACACCTTCAAGGGCCCCGACACCCGCTTCTGGCGCAAGAACCTGCGCGACAACAACGGCGACGGGAAGATCACCGCGGGCGACGGCGTCGACCTCAACCGCAACTTCCCCTACAAGTGGGGCTACGACAACGAGGGCTCGTCCCCCGACCCGGCCTCCGAGACCTACCGCGGCCCCGCCCCCGCCTCCGAACCCGAGACCCGGGCGCTGGACGCGTTCCAGAAGCGCGTCCGCTTCTCCTACGCGGTCAACTACCACTCGGCCGGGGAGATGCTGCTCTACGGCGTCGGCTGGCAGGTCGCCACGCCCACCCCGGACGACGTCCTCCTCAAGGCCCTGGCCGGGACTCCGGAGAAGTCCGCGATCCCCGGCTACCGGCCGCAGCTCTCCTCCGAGCTGTACACCACCAATGGCGAGGCGGACGGCCACGCGGCCAACGCCAACGGGCTGCTGATGTTCACCCCGGAGATGTCGACGTGCCGCACGGCCTCGCGCGCGGACACCTCCGGCCGCTGGGACCCGGCCGACTGCCCGTCCGAGTTCGCGTTCCCCGACGACCGGAAGCTCATCCAGGCGGAGTTCGCCAAGAACCTCCCCTTCGCCCTCTCCGTCGCCGAGACCGCCGCCCGCGGTGACCGCCCGGTCTCCGTCACCGGCCTGGACGCCCCGGACTTCACCCCGCACGCGTTCACCGCCTCGTACGCGCGCGGCACCGGGCAGACCGTCGCCGTCACGGCCCGCAAGAGCGTGCGCGACAAGAGGCTCAACTACCGCGTGGACGGCGGCCGGACGCACACCGCGGCCATGACGCCCTGGAAGGGCGGCAAGCGCTACGGCGGGCACGACAACGTCCGCTTCGACGAGTACCGGGGCACGGTCCCGGCCGCCCGCGAGGGAGCCAGGGTGGAGGTCTGGTTCACCGGGCGCACGGCCGAGGGCAAGGCCACCCGGAGCAAGCCCTTCACCTACACCGTCTGGCACCGGCCGCAGGCCGACACCCTGGTCATCGCCGACGAGGGCGGCACCGCACCGGCCCGCCACCCCGTCACGTACACCGAGGCGCTGTCCGCCGCCGGGCGCAAGGGCCTGATCTGGGACGTCGCCCGGGACGGCACGCCCGACCCGCTCGGCGTCCTCTCCCACTTCAAGACGGTCCTCTGGTACACGGGCGGCGAGAAGCCGAGCGGCGGCACCCTGCTCGCCGTCCGCGACTACGTCAACGAGGGCGGCAAGCTCATCACCATGGGTGAGAAAGCCGGCGGCGAGTCCCGGGTCGGGCGCGCCGACACGGACGACTTCGCCCAGTACTACCTCGGCGCCTACGCCCGCACCCCGCTGAAGCACCCGAAGCACTTCACCGGCGCCGGGCCGCTGGCCGGCGTCCGCGCCGACCTCGCCGACGCGCCCGGCAACCCGCTGGACGCCGCCGGCTCCTACGTCGTCACCTCCGACCGGTTGCGCTCCCGCGACTTCCCGCAGTTCCGCAGCGCGCCGGCCGGCGACTACCCCGGGGTCAGGACCGCGTACGAGCCCTGGGCCGGCCGCTGGATGGCCGCCGCCCGGCACAAGGACAAGTCCTGGATGCGGCTCGCCCGCACCGTCGACCTGACCGGTGTCCGCGGCGCCGCCAGGCCGGCGCTCGGCCTCCGCCTCAGCCTCGACGCCGAGCAGGGCTACGACCAGGTGATCGTCGAGGCGCACACCGTCGGCCGGGACGACTGGACCACCCTGCGCGACACGAACGGCGGTACGACCGACGAGACCCCCCGCGGCTGCGCCGCCCTGGTCTCGGCCCATCCCTTCCTCAAGCACTACCTCACCGTCGCCGGCGAGGACTGCGCCGCGCGCGGCACCAGCGGCGGCTGGCAGCGCTTCACCGGCTCCACCCAGGGCTGGCACGCCGCCTCCTTCGACCTGAGCGCCTACCGGGGCAAGAAGGTCGAGCTGGCCGTCTCCTACGTCACCGACGCGGGGACGGGCGGCACGGGCGCGCTCGTCGACGAGGCCGTCGTCACCGGCGGTGACCGGTCGGCCGAAGGTTTCGAGGGCGGAACCCTGGGCACCTGGAAGACTCCCGGCGCACCGGCCGGGAGCGTCCGGAACGCCGGCGACTGGGCGGCCTCCCGGGCCCTCGCCCACTCCTCGGCCGCCGTCGTCACGCCCGACACGGCGCTGCTGGGCTTCGGCCTGGAGCACGTACGGGACGGCGGGCAGCGCGCGGCCCTGCTGCGCGCCGCACTGCGCGCCGTGCACGGCTGACCGGGGGTCGCCCGCAGGCCGGGCGACCCCCTGTGGTAGCGGTCCGCGCCCCCGGTGAGAGGGGGTGCGGACCCCTGTCCCACCAGGCCCGCCAATGTCACGTACGTCCCGTGTTGGGGGTAGGGTCGGTGGTGGTCGGGGACATCCCATTTACAGTCGCCGGGACAGACCGGCACACCAACGAGGAGATCGGTTCGTGACGATCCGCGTAGGCATCAACGGCTTTGGCCGTATCGGTCGCAACTACTTCCGTGCGCTCCTGGAGCAGGGTGCGGACATCGAGATTGTCGGTGTCAACGACCTGACCGACAATGCCACCCTGGTCCACCTGCTGAAGTACGACAGCATCCTCGGTCGCCTGAAGCAGGACGTCAGCCACACCGACGACTCGATCACCGTCGGTAACCAGACCTTCAAGACGATGGCCGAGCGCGACCCCGCCAACCTGCCCTGGGGCGAGCTGGGCGCCGACATCGTCATCGAGTCCACCGGCATCTTCACCAAGCGCGAGGACGCCGCCAAGCACCTCGCCGCCGGCGCGAAGAAGGTCCTCATCTCGGCCCCGGCCAAGAACGAGGACATCACCATCGTGATGGGCGTCAACCAGGACAAGTACGACGCGGCCAACCACCACGTCATCTCCAACGCCTCCTGCACCACCAACTGCGTGGCGCCGATGGCCAAGGTCCTCGACGAGACCTTCGGCATCGTCAAGGGCATGATGACGACGGTCCACGCGTACACCAACGACCAGCGCATCCTGGACTTCCCGCACAGCGACCTGCGCCGCGCCCGCGCCGCCGCGGAGAACATCATCCCGACCTCGACGGGCGCCGCCAAGGCCACCGCCCTGGTCCTCCCGCAGCTGAAGGGCAAGCTGGACGGCATCGCCATGCGCGTCCCGGTCCCCACCGGCTCGGTCACCGACCTCGTCCTGGAGCTCGACCGCGAGACCACCAAGGAAGAGATCAACGCCGCCTTCCAGAAGGCCGCCGAGGGCCAGCTCAAGGGCATCCTCGAGTACACCGAGGACCCGATCGTCTCCTCGGACATCGTCAACTGGCCGGCCTCCTGCACCTTCGACTCGCAGCTCACGATGGTCCAGGGCAAGCAGGTCAAGGTCGTCGGCTGGTACGACAACGAGTGGGGCTACTCCAACCGCCTGGTCGACCTGACCGTCTTCGTCGGCGGCCAGCTCTGATCTCTCTGCCCGCTGGTCGTACGATCACAGGCATCGGGATGTAGGGGACGGGGCTCGTGCGACGCGACGACGCGTCGGACGAGCCCCGTCCCATGACTGACCCCCAACGGAAGTCACCGGAGTCACCGCATGAAGACGATCGACGAACTCGTCCAGGACGGCGTCGAGGGCAAGCGGATCTTCGTCCGCGCCGACCTCAACGTGCCGCTCGACGGCACCACCATCACCGACGACGGCCGGATCCGCGCCGTCGCCCCGACCATCGCCAAGCTCGCCGCCGCGGGCGCCAAGGTGATCGTCGCCTCCCACCTGGGCCGTCCCAAGGGCGCCCCGGAGCCCCGGTTCTCCCTCGCCCCGGCCGCCGAGCGGCTCGGCGAGATCCTGGGCAAGAACGTCTCGTTCGCCACCGACACGGTCGGGGACAGCGCGAAGGCCACCGTTGCCGCCCTGGGCAACGGCGAGGTCACGCTGCTGGAGAACCTCCGTTTCAACGCGGGCGAGACCAGCAAGGACGACGCCGAGCGCGGCGCCTTCGCCGACGCGCTCGCGTCGCTGGCAGACCTGTACGTGGGCGACGGCTTCGGCGCCGTGCACCGCAAGCACGCCTCGGTCTTCGACCTCCCGGCGCGCCTCCCGCACGCGGCCGGCGACCTGATCGCCACCGAGGTCGGCGTCCTGAAGAAGCTCACCGAGGACGTCGCGCGCCCCTACGTGGTGGTGCTCGGCGGCGCCAAGGTCTCCGACAAGCTGGGTGTCATCGACAACCTGCTGGAGAAGGCCGACCGCATCCTCATCGGCGGCGGCATGTCGTACACCTTCCTCAAGGCCAAGGGTCACGAGGTCGGCATCTCGCTGCTGCAGGAGGACCAGGTCCCGGTCTGCCTGGAGTACCTGGCCCGGGCCGAGAAGCGCGGCGTGGAGTTCGTCCTCCCCGTCGACGTCCTGGTCTCGGCCGACTTCCCGGACCTGAAGACCAAGGCCCCGGCCAACCCGGAGCTCGTCGCCTCGGACGCCATCCCGGCGGACAAGGAGGGCCTGGACATCGGCCCGAAGACCCGGGAGCTGTACGCCTCGAAGCTCGCCGACGCCGGCACCGTCTTCTGGAACGGTCCGATGGGCGTCTTCGAGCACCCCGACTACGCGAACGGCACCAAGGCCGTCGCGCAGGGCCTGCTGGACTCGCCGGGCTTCACCGTCGTCGGCGGTGGCGACTCGGCCGCGGCCGTGCGCACCCTGGGCTTCGACGAGAACGCTTTCGGCCACATCTCGACCGGTGGCGGCGCCAGCCTCGAATACCTCGAGGGCAAGACGCTCCCCGGCCTCGCCGCACTGGAGGACTGAAACACCGTGAGTGCACGAATTCCGCTGATGGCGGGCAACTGGAAGATGAACCTCAACCACCTTGAGGCCATCGCCCACGTCCAGAAGCTCGCCTTCGCCCTCGCGGACAAGGACTTCGAGGCCGTCGAGGTCGCCGTCCTGCCGCCTTTCACCGACCTGCGCTCGGTCCAGACGCTGGTCGACGGCGACAAGCTGAAGATCAAGTACGGCGCGCAGGACATCTCCGCGCACGACTCCGGCGCGTACACCGGGGAGATCTCCGGCCCGATGCTCGCCAAGCTGAAGTGCTCCTACGTGGCCGTCGGCCACTCCGAGCGCCGCCAGTACCACGGCGAGTCGGACGAGCTCTGCAACGCCAAGGTCAAGGCCGCGTTCAAGAACGGGATCACCCCGATCCTCTGCGTCGGCGAGGGCCTGGACGTCCGCAAGGCGGGCAACCAGGTCGCGTACACCCTCGCGCAGCTCGACGGCGGCCTGAAGGACGTCCCGGCCGAGCAGGCCGAGAGCATCGTCATCGCCTACGAGCCCGTCTGGGCCATCGGCACCGGCGAGGTCGCCACGCCCGAGGACGCGCAGGAGGTCTGCGGGGCGATCCGCGGCCGGCTCGCCGAGCTGTACTCCCAGGAGCTGGCCGACAAGGTCCGCATCCAGTACGGCGGCTCGGTGAAGTCCGGGAACGTCGCCGCGATCATGGCGCAGCCCGACGTGGACGGCGCGCTGGTCGGCGGCGCGGCGCTGGACGCCGACGAGTTCGTCAAGATCGTCCGCTTCCGCGACCAGTAGCAGTACCGCGACCAGCGGCAGTATCCCGACGGGCCCCGCCCGTCGTACCCTGTCGGGGCCGGGACCGGCGCAAACGCGCCGCCCGGCCCCGCAGCGTCATCGTCCAGTGTCCGTCCGTGACAGTCCGAGAGAGTTGGTCCAGCCGTGGTCATGGGGTTCTCGATCGCCCTCATCGTCTTCAGCCTGCTGATGATGATGCTGGTGCTCATGCACAAGGGAAAGGGCGGCGGCCTGTCCGACATGTTCGGCGGCGGCATGCAGTCCTCCGTCGGCGGTTCCTCCGTCGCCGAGCGCAACCTGGACCGGATCACCATCGTGGTGGGCCTGCTGTGGTTCGCCTGCATCGTGGTGCTCGGGCTGCTGATGAAGTTCGACAGCTGACGCTCCGTCGCACCCTCGGCCTATGATGGTGACCGCGTCTTCACGGCCGGTCGGTAACTCCTGCCGCTGGACGCGCGTTGGGCCTTACGTAGACTGGGGCGCCCGCGGCGGAGCGGACTGTCACGCTCCGCGGCACCATCACGCAGGGAGTTACGACCGTGGCAAGTGGCAACGCGATCCGAGGAAGCCGGGTCGGGGCGGGGCCTATGGGGGAGGCGGAGCGGGGCGAGTCGGCCCCGCGGCTGCGCATCTCCTTCTGGTGCTCCAACGGGCACGAGACGCAGCCGAGCTTCGCCAGCGACGCGCAGGTGCCGGACACCTGGGACTGCCCGCGCTGCGGCTTCCCGGCCGGCCAGGACCGGGACAACCCCCCGGACCCGCCGCGCACCGAGCCCTACAAGACGCACCTCGCGTACGTCCGGGAGCGGCGCAGCGACGCGGACGGCGAGGCCATCCTCGCCGAGGCGCTGGCGAAGCTGCGCGGGGAGATCTGACGATCGCCCACGGCTGAGGATGAGCGGCATGAAGACGACCGGCCCGGCCGGGAGGTACCCACCTTCCGGCCGGGCCGGTCGCGTTTCCGGGTGCACCGTTTCGGCGGTCGGCGCCCGGCGGCGGGGTGATGCCGCGCGTCGGAATGGACGTTCCATCAATTAGGTTGGTGGGAGGCGAGAGCTACGAGAAGAACGATGAGAAATGGACTGATGTCCGGAATGAACGCTGAAGCCCGTAACAGGCTCGACCGCACGCCCGAGTGGAACGCGCTGGCCAAGCACCGGGACGAGCTCGGGGAGGTGCACCTGCGCGAGCTGTTCGCAGACGACCCGCGGCGGGCCGAGAGGTACGCGCTGACCGTCGGAGACCTCTACGTCGACTACTCGAAGCACCTGGTCACCGACGACACCCTGCGGCTGCTGCGCGAGCTGGCGGCGGCGACGGGTGTGGCGGAGCTGCGGGACGCCATGTTCCGGGGCGAGAAGATCAACACGACCGAGGGCCGCGCGGTGCTGCACACCGCCCTGCGGGCGCCGGAGTCGGCGGTCGTCGAGGTGGACGGGGAGAACGTCGTCCCCGCCGTGCACGCGGTGCTGCGCAAGATGCGGGACTTCGCCGGGCGGATCCGCTCGGGGGAGTGGAAGGGCCAAACCGGCAAGCGCATCCGCAACGTCGTCAACATCGGTATCGGCGGATCCGACCTCGGTCCGGCGATGGCCTACGAGGTGCTGCGGCCCTTCACCGACCGGGACCTGACGTTCCGTTTCGTCTCCAACGTGGACGGCGCGGACCTGCACGAGGCCGTGCGCGACCTGGACCCGGCCGAGACGCTGTTCATCGTCGCGTCGAAGACCTTCACCACCATCGAGACCGTCACCAACGCCACCTCCGCGCGGGAGTGGCTGCTGACCGGGCTCGGGGCCGGCGAGGACGCCGTGGCCAAGCACTTCGTGGCGCTTTCCACCAACGGCGAGAAGGTCGCCGACTTCGGCATCGACACCGCCAACATGTTCGAGTTCTGGGACTGGGTCGGCGGCCGGTACTCGTACGACTCGGCCATCGGGCTCTCCCTGATGATCGCCATCGGCCCGGACCGCTTCCAGGAGATGCTCGACGGCTTCCACCTCGTCGACGAGCACTTCCGCACCGCGCCGGCCGAGGAGAACGTGCCGCTGCTGCTCGGTCTGCTGGGCGTCTGGTACGGCAACTTCCACGACGCGCAGTCGCACGCGGTGCTGCCCTACAGCCACTACCTGTCGAAGTTCACGGCCTACCTCCAGCAGTTGGACATGGAGTCCAACGGCAAGTCCGTGGACCGGGAGGGGCGGCGTGTCGAGTGGCAGACCGGGCCTGTGGTGTGGGGGACGCCCGGCACCAACGGGCAGCACGCCTACTATCAGTTGATCCATCAGGGGACCAAGCTCATCCCCGCCGATCTGATCGGCTTCGCCCGGCCGGTGGACGAGTTGGAGCCTTCGCTGGCCGCCCAGCATGACCTGCTGATGGCGAACCTGTTCGCCCAGGGGCAGGCGCTCGCCTTCGGCAAGACGGCGGAGGAGGTGGCGGCGGAGGGTGTTCCGGAGGAGCTCGTGCCGCACAAGACGTTCCGGGGGAATCGTCCTACGACGACGATTCTCGCTGACGCTCTGACGCCGTCCGTGCTGGGGCAGTTGATCGCCTTGTACGAGCACAAGGTGTTCGTTCAGGGGGCGATCTGGAACATCGACTCGTTCGACCAGTGGGGGGTCGAGTTGGGGAAGGTGCTTGCAAAGCGGGTTGAGCCCGCTCTGAGTGAGGGGGCCGAGGTGGAGGGGTTGGACGCGTCCACCTCCGCGCTCGTCGCCCGGTACCGGGCGGTTCGGGGGCGCTGACGCGCCCCTGGGGGGTGCCCCGGTCCCTCCCCCAGAGGGGGCACCCCCATTCGCCGTTTTCTGGGGGCAAGCCCCCAGACCCCCTTTTCGCGGCTTCGCCGCTCGTCCTCAAACGCCGGACGGGCTGAAAGTGCCCGCTCAGGCACGACCCAGCCCGTCCGGCGTTTGAGGACAGCGCCCGAAGGGCGCTTCGGGGGTACGGGGGCGTCAGCCCCCGCAAGAAACGGTGAAAGGGCGGGTCCGGGGCACCCCCACGCCCGTCAGGGCGAAGCCGGCGGATACAAGTCCCGCGGCAGCTGCGACGCCGCCGGCTGGTCGAGCAGCCACAGGGTGCGGCGCCGGCCGTACGCCCCGGCCGCCGGAGCCTGGATCTCACCGGCCCCGCTCAGCGCGAGCGCCACCGCGTTGGCCTTGTCCTCGCCCGCCGCCAGCAGCCACACCTCCCGCGCCGCGCGGATGGCCGGCAGCGTGAGGGAGATGCGGGTGGGCGGGGGCTTGGGGGCGCCGTGGACGCCGATGACCGTGCGGTCGGTCTCCCGGACGCCGGGGAGCTCGGGGAAGAGCGACGCGACGTGGGTGTCCGGGCCGACGCCCAGCAGGAGGACGTCGAAGGAGGGCACGGGGCCGTGGTCCTCCGGGCGGGCCGCGGCGGCCAGTTCGGCCGCGTAGGCCTCGGCCGCCGCGTCGGCGTCGTCGTACCGGCCGTCGGCCGCGGGCATGGCGTGCACGCGGGCCGGGTCCAGGTCGACGGCGTCGAGCAGGGCCTCGCGCGCCTGGGTGACGTTGCGCTCGGCGTCGCCGTCGGGCAGGTACCGCTCGTCGCCCCACCACAGGTCGAGGCGCGACCAGTCGACCGCGTCCCGGGCGGGCGCGTCGGCGAGGGCCGCGAGCAGCCCGTTGCCGTTGCGCCCGCCCGTGAGGACGACGGAGGCCGTGCCGCGCGCGGCCTGGGCGTCCACGATCTTCGTGATCAGCCGGGCCGCGGCGGCCCGCGCCATCAGCTCCTTGTCCCGGTGGACGACGATCTGCGGCGCGGTGCTCACTTGGCCGCCTTCTTCGAGGCCGCGGGCTTCTTCGGAGCCGGCTTCTCCTCGGGGGCGGGCTTGTCCTCCGGCGCAGGCGCCTCCGGGGACTCCGGTGCCGCGCCCGCCGCCGGCCGTACCGCCGCCGCGTCGCCCAGCCGCTCCACGCCGTACTTCAGTGCGGACTCGTAGATGTCGTCCGGGTCGAGCCGGCGCAGCTCCTCGGCGAGGAGCTCGGCGGTCTCCCGCCGCTTGAGCGCCACGGCGCGGTCCGGCTGGCCCTTCATGGTGAGCTTGGCCAGCGAGCCGTCCGGGCGGTCGAGCGTGATGACGCCGTCCTTGGTCTCCAGGCGGACGGCCGTGAGGCCGGGGCCGTCGGAGACGGTGCGGCGGGCCTGGACGCCGAGGCGGTCCGCGAGCCACATGGCCAGCAGCTCGCCGCTGGGGTTGTAGCCCTCGCCCTCGACCTCGGCGCCGGTGACCTCGACGGCCTGCTGGTCCAGGGCCGCCGCGAGCATCGAGCGCCACGGGGTGATCCGGCTCCAGGCCAGGTCGGTGTCGCCGGGCGCGTAGTTCGCGGCGCGGGCCGCGAGCTCCGAGACCGGGTCCTCGGCCGCGTAGGTGTCGGTGACGCGGCGCTGGGCGAGGACGCCCAGCGGGTCCTTCGCCGGGTGGAGCGGCGAGTTGACCGGCCACCAGACGACGACGGGCGCGTCCGGCAACAGCAGCGGCAGCACGACCGACTGGGCGTGGTCTATGACCTCGCCGTAGAGCCGGAGGACGACGGTCTCGCCGGTACCGGCCGACGTACCGACGCGGACCTCGGCGTCCAGCCGGGCCTGCGCGCGGTCGCGCGGGGAGCGGCTGACGCGCTTGATGACGACGAGCTTGCGCGACGGGTGCTCGCGGGACGCCTCGTTGGCGGCCTTGAGCGCGTCGTAGGCGTGCTCCTCGTCGGTGACGATGACCAGCGTGAGGACCATGCCGATGGCCGGGGTGCCGATGGCGCGGCGCCCCTGGACCAGAGCGTTGTTGATCTTGCTGGCCGTGGTGTCCGTGAGATCGATCTTCATGGCCGACGCCAGCTCCGTCCGTCTCGTGCGAGCATCTCGTCCGCCTCGACCGGCCCCCAGGTGCCGGCCGGGTACTGCGCGGGCTTGCCGTGCTTGTCCCAGTACTCCTCGATCGGGTCGAGGATCTGCCAGGAGAGCTCGACCTCGCGCAGGCGCGGGAACAGGTTGGCGTCGCCGAGCAGCACGTCGAGGATGAGCCGCTCGTACGCCTCCGGGCTGGACTCGGTGAACGACTCGCCGTAGGCGAAGTCCATCGAGACGTCCCGGACCTCCATCGAGGTGCCCGGCACCTTGGAGCCGAACCGCAGGGTCACGCCCTCGTCCGGCTGCACCCGGATGACCAGGGCGTTCTGCCCCAGCTCCTCCGTGGCGGTGTCGTCGAAGGGGGAGTGCGGGGCGCGCTGGAAGACGACCGCGATCTCGGTGACGCGGCGGCCGAGCCGCTTGCCGGTGCGCAGGTAGAAGGGGACGCCCGCCCAGCGGCGGTTGTCGATCTCCAGCTTGATGGCGGCGTAGGTGTCGGTCTTCGACTTGGGGTCGATGCCCTCTTCCTCGCAGTAGCCGACGACCTTCTCGCCGCCCTGCCAGCCGGCCGCGTACTGGCCGCGGACGGTCTCCTTGCCCAGGTCCTTGGGGAGCCGGACGGCGCCCAGCACCTTGGTCTTCTCGGCGACCAGGGCGTCCGCGTCGAAGGAGGCGGGCTCCTCCATGGCGGTCAGCGC
Source organism: Streptomyces huiliensis (assembly GCF_020037025.1). Lineage (GTDB taxonomy): Bacteria > Actinomycetota > Actinomycetes > Streptomycetales > Streptomycetaceae > Streptomyces > Streptomyces huiliensis. Next base: position 48,518 of record NZ_JAIQLH010000043.1, read on the forward strand.
CAGCAGCTGGAGCAGGTGGTTCTGGATGACGTCGCGCGCGGCGCCGATGCCGTCGTAGTAGCCGGCCCGGCCGCCGATGCCGATGTCCTCGGCCATGGTGATCTGCACGTGGTCCACGTAGGACCGGTTCCAGATCGGCTCGAAGAGGGTGTTGGCGAAGCGCAGCGCCAGGATGTTCTGGACGGTCTCCTTGCCCAGGTAGTGGTCGATCCGGAAGACCTCGTTGGGCGGGAAGACGTCATGGACGATGCTGTTGAGCTCCTGCGCGCTCTTCAGGTCGTGGCCGAACGGCTTCTCGATGACCGCGCGCCGCCAGGACTTCTCCGTCTGCTCGGCCAGGCCGTGCTTCTTGAGCTGCTGGACGACGGTGGGGAAGAACTTCGGCGGGACGGACAGGTAGAAGGCGAAGTTGCCGCCCGTGCCCTGCGCCTTGTCGAGCTCCTCGATGGTCGTCTTGAGGGTCTCGAAGGCGGCGTCGTCGTCGAAGTCGCCCTGGACAAAGCGGCAGCCCTGCACCAGTTGCTGCCACACCTCCTCGCGGAAGGGCGTGCGCGCGTGCTCCTTGACGGCGTCGTGCACGATCTGCGCGAAGTCCTCGTTCTCCCAGTCGCGGCGGGCGAAGCCGATGAGGGAGAAGCCCGGCGGCAGCAGACCGCGGTTGGCGAGGTCGTAGACGGCGGGCATCAGCTTTTTACGGGACAAATCGCCCGTGACGCCAAAGATGACCAGGCCGGACGGCCCCGCGATACGCGGGAGCCGTCGGTCCTGTGCGTCACGCAGCGGGTTGCTGCGGGTCAATTCACGCCTCCGGTGCGAGGCGCTTGAGCTCCGCCTCCGTCGACTTGAGCAGGTCGTTCCAGGACGCCTCGAACTTGTCGACGCCCTCGTCCTCCAGCAGCTGGACGACCTCGTCGTACGAGATGCCCAGCTTCTCCAGCGCGTCGAGCTCGGCCTTGGCCTGCTCGTACGTGCCGCGGACGGTGTCGCCCTTGACGTCGCCGTGGTCGGCGGCGGCCTCCAGGGTGCCCTCCGGCATGGTGTTCACCGTGTTCGGGGCGACCAGGTCGTCCACGTACAGGGTGTCCTTGTAGGCCGGGTCCTTGACGCCGGTCGACGCCCACAGCGGACGCTGCTTGTTGGCGCCGGCCTTCTCCAGGGCCAGCCAGCGGTCGGAGGAGAAGACCTCCTCGTACGCCTGGTAGGCGAGGCGGGCGTTGGCCAGTGCGGCCTTGCCGCGGAGCGCCTTGGCCTCCTCGGTGCCCAGCGCGTCCAGGCGCTTGTCGATCTCGGTGTCCACGCGGGACACGAAGAAGGACGCCACCGAGTGGATCAGCGACAGGTCCAGGCCGGCCGCCTTGGCCTTCTCCAGACCGGTCAGGTAGGCGTCCATGACCGCGCGGTAGCGCTCCAGCGAGAAGATCAGCGTGACGTTGACGCTGATGCCCAGGCCGAGGGTCTCGGAGATGGCCGGCAGGCCCGCCATGGTGGCCGGGATCTTGATCAGGGTGTTCGGGCGGTCGACCAGCCACGCGAGCTGCTTGGCCTCGGCCACGGTGGCGTGGGTGTCGTGCGCCAGCCGCGGGTCCACCTCGATGGACACCCGGCCGTCCTGGCCGTCCGTGGCGTCGAAGACCGGGCGCAGGATGTCGGCGGCGTCACGCACGTCCGCCGTCGTGATCATGCGGATGGCCTCCTCGACGGTGACCTTGCGGACCGCGAGGTCGGACAGCTGCTGCTCGTAGCCGTCGCCGCTGGAGATCGCCTTCTGGAAGATCGACGGGTTGGTGGTGACACCGACCACGTGGCTGTCGTCGATCAGCTCGCGCAGGTTGCCGGACGTGATGCGCTTGCGGGACAGGTCGTCCAGCCAGATCGCGACGCCTTCCTCGGAGAGGCGCTTGAGTGCGTCTGTCATGGGTTCTACATCTCCTACTGAATCGTGTGCTTGCGCGTCAGCGGCGGCCGGCGTCGGCCAGCGACTCGCGGGCGGCCTCGACGACGGCTTCCGAGGTCAGGCCGAACTCCTGGAACAGGACCTGGTAGTCCGCCGAGGCGCCGAAGTGCTCCAGCGAGACGATCCGGCCGGCCTCGCCGACGTAGCGGTGCCAGGTCAGGCCGATGCCCGCCTCGACGGCCACGCGGGCCTTGACGTCCGGCAGCAGGACGCCGTCGCGGTACGCCTGGTCCTGCTCCTCGAACCACTCGACCGACGGCATCGAGACGACGCGGGTCGGGACGCCCTCGGCCTGCAGGGTCTCGCGGGCCTCGACGGCCATCTGGACCTCGGAACCGGTGGCGATCAGGATCACCTGGGGACGGCCGCCCTCGGCCTCGAACAGCACGTAGCCGCCCTTGGCCGCGCCCTCGTTGGCCTCGTAGGTCGGGACGTTCTGGCGGGTGAGGGCCAGACCGTGCGGCGCGGGCTTGCTCGCGTGGCGCTTCATGATCTCGCGCCAGGCGATGGCCGTCTCGTTGGCGTCGGCCGGGCGGACCATGTTCAGGCCCGGGATGGCGCGCAGCGCGGCCATGTGCTCGACCGGCTGGTGCGTCGGGCCGTCCTCGCCGAGGCCGATGGAGTCGTGCGTCCACACGTAGGTGACCGGCAGCTTCATCAGCGCGGCGAGGCGGACGGCGGGGCGCATGTAGTCGGAGAACACCAGGAAGGTGCCGCCGTAGACGCGGGTGTTGCCGTGCAGCGCGATGCCGTTCATGGTCGAGCCCATGGCGTGCTCGCGGATGCCGAAGTGGATCGTGCGGCCGTAGGGGTTCGCCTCGGGGAGCGGGTTGCCCTCCGGGAGGAACGACGACGACGCGTCGATCGTGGTGTTGTTCGAGCCGGCGAGGTCGGCGGAGCCGCCCCACAGCTCGGGCACGACGCCGCCGAGGGCCTTGAGGACCTCGCCGGACGCCTTGCGGGTGGCGACGGACTTGCCGGCCGGGAAGACCGGGAGGACCTTCTCCCAGCCGTCGGGCAGCTCGCCCGCGTTGATCCGGTCGAACTCGGCCGCCCGCTCCGGGTTGGCCTCGCGCCACTTGGTGAGCTTCTTCTCCCAGGTGGCGTGGGCCTCGCGGCCGCGGTCGACGACCTTGCGGACGTGTGCGAAGACGTCCTCGTCGACCTGGAAGGTCTGCTTCGGGTCGAAGCCGAGGACCTCCTTGGTCGCGGCCACCTCGGCGTCGCCGAGCGCCGAGCCGTGCGCGGCCTCGGTGTTCTGCGCGTTCGGGGCCGGCCAGGCGATGATCGTGCGGGCGGCGATCAGCGACGGACGCTCGGTCTCGTCCTGCGCCGCCTTCAGCGCCGCGTACAGCGCCTGGATGTCGAAGTCGCCGTTGGGCGCCTGCTCGATGCGCTGGACGTGCCAGCCGTACGCCTCGTAGCGCTTGAGGACGTCCTCGGAGAGCGCCGTCGCGGTGTCGCCCTCGATCGAGATGTGGTTGTCGTCGTACAGGGCGACGATGTTGCCGAGCTTCTGGTGGCCGGCCAGCGAGGACGCCTCCGCGGAGATGCCCTCCTCCAGGTCGCCGTCGGAGACGATCGCCCAGATGGTGTGGTCGAAGGGCGACTCGCCCTTCGGGGCCTCCGGGTCGAACAGGCCGCGCTCGTAGCGGGCGGCCATCGCCATGCCCACCGCGTTGGCGATGCCCTGGCCCAGCGGGCCGGTGGTGGTCTCGACACCGCGGGTGTGGCCGTGCTCCGGGTGGCCCGGGGTCTTGCTGCCCCAGGTGCGGAAGGCCTTGAGGTCCGACAGCTCCAGGCCGTAGCCGGCCATGAAGAGCTGGACGTAGAGGGTCAGGCTGGTGTGACCGGGAGAGAGGACGAAACGGTCGCGGCCGGTCCAGTCGGCGTCGCTCGGGTCGTGCCGCATCAGCTTCTGGAAGAGCAGGTACGCGGCGGGCGCCAGGCTCATGGCCGTACCGGGATGGCCGTTGCCGACCTTCTGCACGGAATCCATGGCCAGGACGCGGGCGGTGTCGACGGCCCGCTGGTCCAGATCGGTCCACTCGAGGTCTGTGGTGGTCGGCTTGGTGCTCACCCTAGGTCAGGGCTCCTCTCCACATTGTTTCACTTGCCGGGGGCGGTATGTTCCGCCACGACGCGGCGGTGTCGAGCCTACCCCCGAGGGAATGCCCGTCTTTTCGCGTACTCTCGGCGGATGCCCGGCTGCCGCTCGCGACTGTCCGGCTGCCCGCCGCACGCCCCGGGCAACCGGTCCTGGGCGGTAAAGATTCCCGGCCGGCGGGTGTCCGTCATGTGTCAAGCCTGCGGTGCGGCGCCGGAGCGCGCCTCTCGGAGGACGCCCGCGGGGCACCCGGCGGAAGGGCGCGGGGCACCCCGAGGAAGGGCGCGGGAAGCGGCCCGGGCTCGCTTTCGCCCGGATTCCCCGGGGACCAACACGACCCACCCCGGCGGAGGCCGTGCGAGGCCCTGCGTCTAGAGTGGCGTGGTACGCGCAAGTCTTCCCCGGCCGTCGGGCCGGATGTGCTTGCTGGCCTTATCTCTGTCAGGGGTGTGCGTGACGGCCGTCGAATCCCGTCCTGCGGGGGTACTCGTCGAGAGTCCCGGTCACCGGCCGTTCGGGGCCCGTGTCAAGGCTTTCGTGGCGTTGACGAAGCCGCGCGTCATCGAGCTGCTGCTGATGACGACGGTGCCGGTGATGTTCCTGGCCGCCGAAGGCGTCCCGGACATGTGGCTCGTGCTGGCCACCTGCTTCGGCGGTTACCTCTCCGCCGGCGGCGCGGGCGCGTTCAACATGTACTACGACCGCGACATCGACGCCATGATGGACCGGACGTCCCAGCGCCCGCTGGTCACCGGCATGGTCTCGCCGCGCGAGTGCCTGGTCTTCGCCTCGGCGCTCACCGTCGGGTCGACCGTCTGGTTCTGGTTCCTGGTCAACCCCCTGTCGGCGATGCTCTCGCTCGGCGCCTCGCTCTTCTACACCGTCGTCTACACGATGCTCCTCAAGCGCCGCACCGCGCAGAACATCGTGTGGGGCGGCATCGCGGGCTGCCTGCCGGTCATCATCGGCTGGTCCGCGGTGAAGAACGAGGTCTCCTGGGCCTCCCTGATCCTCTTCCTCGTCATCTTCTTCTGGACGCCGCCGCACTACTGGCCGCTGTCGATGAAGGTGAAGGACGACTACGAGCGGGCCGGCGTCCCCATGCTGCCGGTCGTCGCGGGCAACAAGGCCGTCGCGCGGCAGATCGTCCTCTACAGCTGGGTGATGGTGGGCGTCTCGCTGCTGCTGACGCCGCTCGGGTACACCGGCTGGTTCTACACCGTGGTGGCCGTGGCCTGCGGCGCTCTGTGGCTCAAGGAGGCACACGCCCTCCAGGCCCGCGCCAAGGCCGGGGTCACCGGGGCGAAGCTGAAGGAGATGCGGCTGTTCCACTGGTCCATCACCTACGTCTCGCTGCTGTTCACCGCGGTCGCGATCGATCCCTTCCTGCGGTAGTCCGACAGTCGCTTCGAACGGGCGGCGCGGGTGGTCAAAGCCACCCGCGCCGCCCGTCGCCATTCCGGCTACCCGTCGGTAGCATCCTGGTCATGGCAGACACCAAGCAGGCCGGCGACACCGAGGCCGGCAACGCCCCGCTGGACGCCAGGGCGCAGCGGCGGGCGGCCCGGCTGGCCAAGCAGATCGGCGACTTCGCACGGACCCACGGCGGGAGCGCGGAGGGTCAGCTCGCCCACATAGGGCGGGGCAGGACCCGGATCGCCCTGGTGGGCGCGGACGGGGAGTGGGGGAACCTGGTGGCCCCCTCCTACGCCACGGCGGAGAAGGCCCTCGAACTGGCCGAGCCGGCGGGTCTGAGCGTCCAGGAGGACTTCGACGGGGAGATGGCCGCCAAGGTGCGCACCGGCCCGTACGAGTGGTCGCGGATGGCCGGGATCCAGCTGGGTGGGCCGTCCAACGGCTGACCGGGCCGTACGGAAAACGCCGGAGGGGCGGACACGCTTTCGTGTCCGCCCCTCCGGTTTCGTATGCGGTCGCTCAGCGCTCGGCGGCGGCCAGTTTCGCCGGCTCGGGCTCCGCGGCGGGGGACGGGAGCGTCACGAGCTCGCCGCGGTCCCGCAGCGAGAGGAAGGCCCGCAGGACGGCGATCCAGACCAGGCAGGATCCGAACATGTGCGTGCCGACGACGAACTCGGGCGAGTCGTTGAAGTACTGCACGTAGCCGACGGCGCCCTGCAGCATCAGGACGGCGAACAGCTCCACCACCCGGCGGCGCGGCCCGCCCGGCGCCTTCACGGCGCGCAGCGCGAACCACAGCGCCACCGTCAGGCCGAGCACGATGAACACCAGGTCCACGTGGAGCTGGGTGATCTCCCGGAAGTTCAGCGGGATGCGGTGGACGTCCTTCGACGCGTCGCCCGCGTGCTGCCCCGAGCCGGTGACCACCGTGCCCGCCACGATCAGCAGGACGGTCGAGACGACCAGCACCCAGCTCAGCTGGCGGACCGGGCGGGCCACCAGGTCGCGCGGCGCGTCGTCGCCCTCACCGGACCGGTGCCACATGACCACGGCGACGGTCAGCAGCGCCGTCGCGGCGAGGAAGTGCGCGGCGACGATGTACGGGTTGAGGCCGGTGAGGACCGTGACGCCGCCGATGATGCCGTTGCCCGCGACGATCCAGAACTGGGCCCAGCCCAGCCGGGTCAGGTCCCGGCGGCGCGGGCTCCGGGCGCGGGCCGCGATGATCGCGATGCCGACGACCACGCAGAGCACGTAGGTCAGCATGCGGTTGGTGAACTCGATGACGCCGTTGATGCCCATCGCCGGGGTGGGCGTGAGGCTGTCCTCGGTGCAGGTCGGCCACGTCGGGCAGCCCAGACCGGACTGCGTGAGCCGGACCGCGCCACCCGTCACCACGATGATCACGCCCATGACGACGCAGGCGAACGCGGCCCGCCGGACGAAGCGCGCGGAGGGCTGCCAGCGGTCGGCGATGGCCTGCAGAGGATTCAGCGAATTCGGCACGGGCTCATCGTAAGGGCCCGCTTGTGCATGGATTCACGAGGGGTGGGGCGGGGCGCGAAAGCCGAGGTGAGCGCCGTGTCATCGGCGCTCACGCCGGCCGCGTGATCACTCCCAGCGGAAGAAGCGGGCCGCCGCGCCGAGGCCCAGCACCGCCCACACGGCGAGGATGCCGAGGTCCCGCCAGGGCATCCCGGCGCCGTCCCGCAGCACGTCCCGGAGCCCGTCGGAGAGGGCCGAGATCGGCAGCAGCTCCAGCACCGCCCGGGCGGCGTCCGGGAAGCGGTCCAGCGGCACGATCACGCCACCGCCGACGAGCAGCAGCAGGAAGACCAGGTTCGCCGCCGCCAGGGTCGCCTCCGCCTTCAGCGTGCCCGCCATCAGCAGGCCGAGGCCGGAGAACGCGGCCGTGCCGAGGACGAGCAGCAGGAGGACAGCGAACGGGTTGCCGTGCGGCGACCAGCCGAGCGCGAACGCGATCACCGTCAGCAGGACGACCTGGAGTACCTCGGTGACCAGCACCGACGCCGTCTTGGCGGCCATCAGCCCCCAGCGCGGCAGCGGGGACGCGCCGAGCCGCTTGAGCACCCCGTACCGCCGGTCGAAGCCGGTGGCGATGGCCTGGCCGGTGAAGGCGGTGGACAACACGGCCAGGGCGAGGATGCCGGGGGCGAGGAAGTCGACCGCCTTCCCGTCGCCCGTGTCCACGACGTCGACCGTGCTGAAGAGGACCAGCAGCAGCGTCGGGATGACGACCGTCAGCAGCAGCTGCTCGCCGTTGCGCAGCAGCATCCGGGTCTCCAGCGCGGCCTGCGCGCGGATCATCCGGGGGAGGGGGGCGGCGCCGGGGCGGGGGGCGAAGGTTCCCGGGGTGGTCATGCGCGCAGCTCCTTGCCCGTCAGTTCGAGGAAGACGTCCTCCAGGGTGTGCCGCTCCACGGCTATCCGGTCCGGCATCACGCCGTGCTGCGCGCACCAGGTGGTCACCGTGGCGAGCAGCTGCGGGTCGACGGAGCCGGTGACCCGGTACGAGCCGGGGGTGAGCTCGACGGCCGCGCAGTCGGCGGGGAGGGCCTTGAGGAGGGAGGCGACGTCCAGGCCGGCCCGGCCGGTGAAGCGGAGGGTGTTCTCCGCGCCGCCCTTGCACAGCTCCTCGGGGCTGCCCTGGGCGATGACCCGGCCGGCGTCGATGATCGCGACGTCGTCGGCGAGCTCCTCCGCCTCCTCCATGTGGTGGGTGGTGAGCACGACGGTGACGCCGTCCTCGCGCAGCTCCCGGACCAGGTCCCAGGTCGCGCGGCGCGCCTGGGGGTCGAGGCCGGCCGTGGGCTCGTCCAGGAAGACCAGCTCGGGGCGGCCGACCACGGCCATGGCCAGGGAGAGCCGCTGCTGCTGGCCGCCGGAGAGCCGCCGGTACGTCGTGCGTCCGCAGGAGTCCAGGCCGAGGCGTTCGATCAGCATGCCCACGTCCAGCGGGTGGGCGTGCAGGGCGGCCAAGTGCCGCAGCATCTCGTCGGCGCGGGCGCCCGAGTAGATCCCGCCGCTCTGCAGCATCACGCCGACGCGCGGGCGCAGGGTGGCGGCGTCGGCCACCGGATCGAGGCCGAGGACGCGGACGGTGCCGGCGTCGGGGCGGCGGTAGCCCTCGCAGGTCTCGACGGTGGTGGTCTTGCCGGCCCCGTTGGGGCCGAGGACGGCGGTGAGGGTGCCGGCCGCGACGGACAGGTCGAGACCGTCCACCGCGGTCTTCCGCCCGTACCGCTTGACGAGGCCGTGGACCTCGACCGCCGGGGTCCGGGGGTCCTCCGGGAAGGCGCTGCGCATGGCGGGAAGTCTACGAACCCCGCGGGCCTCCCGATGCCGCCGGGGTGCGTGATCGCCGTGCCGGTTAGGTGACCCTTAGTGATCGAGACCACCGCCGGACGGGGCGTCGAGGCTTGTCCCGGCTCAGGTAATTACGCAACAATGGTGTTGTGAAATACGCGGGCGAGGCACCGGAAGGGCCCCCGGCCGGTACGGCCGCCGGACCCGGATCGCCCGTACCCGCGGCCGGTACGCCCGTGCCCGCGGCTCGCGAGGCCGTATCCCCGGTGTCCCCGGCGGCCCCGGCACGCGAGGAGCAGCGTGCCCACGACGAGCAGCGCGGCACCCGCGCGCGCGTGGCCCGCTCCATCCTCGACCACGGCCCGTCCACCGCCGCCGAGCTGGCCCTGCGCCTGGAGCTCACCCAGGCGGCGGTCCGCCGCCACCTGGACGTGCTGGCCGCCGAGGGCATGGTCGAGCCCCGCGAGAAGCGGGTCTACGGCACCCGCACCCGCGGCCGCCCCGCCAAGGTCTTCGTCCTGACGGACTGCGGCCGGGACGCCTTCGACCAGGCCTACGACAAGCTCGCGGCCGACGCCCTGCGCTGGATCGCCCAGGCCGCCGGCGGCGGCGAGATGGGCGAGGCCGCGGTCGCCGCGTTCGCCCGGGCCCGGATGGCCGCCCAGGCCGAGGGCTACCGGGCGGCCCTGGAGGCCGCGCCCCCCGAGGAGCGGGCCCGCCTGCTGGCCAGGGCATTGACCGAGGACGGGTACGCTGCTACGGCGCGCACAGCGCCGGTCGGCGAACAGCTCTGCCAGCACCACTGCCCGGTCGCCCATGTCGCCGAGCAGTTCCCGCAGCTGTGCGAGGCGGAGACCGAGGTCTTCTCCCGCCTGCTCGGGACGCATGTGCAACGTCTTGCCACCATCGCCCACGGCGACGGGGTGTGCACGACGTTCATCCCCAAGACAGCGTCCACCGAGACGACCACCGCATCCACCAGCACGGCCGGGAGGAACCCCGCATGACTCTCCCCACGGAGACTGCCCACCCTGAGCTTGAGGGCCTGGGCACGTACGAATACGGCTGGGCCGACTCCGACGCGGCCGGCGCCGCGGCCAAGCGCGGCCTCTCCGAGGAGGTCGTCCGCGACATCTCGGCGAAGAAGTCCGAGCCGGAGTGGATGCTCAAGCTGCGTCTGAAGGGCCTGCGGCTCTTCGACAAGAAGCCCATGCCGACCTGGGGCTCCGACCTCACCGGCATCGACTTCGACAACATCAAGTACTTCGTCCGCTCCACGGAGAAGCAGGCCGCCTCCTGGGAGGACCTGCCCGAGGACATCAAGAACACCTACGACAAGCTGGGCATCCCCGAGGCGGAGAAGCAGCGCCTCGTCGCCGGTGTCGCCGCCCAGTACGAGTCCGAGGTCGTCTACCACCAGATCCGTGAGGACCTGGAGGAGCAGGGCGTCATCTTCCTGGACACCGACACCGCCCTGAAGGAGCACCCCGAGCTCTTCCAGGAGTACTTCGGCACGGTCATCCCGGTCGGTGACAACAAGTTCGCCTCGCTGAACTCGGCCGTGTGGTCCGGTGGCTCCTTCATCTACGTCCCGCCGGGCGTTCACGTCGACATCCCGCTCCAGGCCTACTTCCGGATCAACACGGAGAACATGGGCCAGTTCGAGCGGACGCTGATCATCGTCGACGAGAACGCCTACGTGCACTACGTCGAGGGCTGCACCGCCCCGATCTACTCCTCCGACTCGCTGCACAGTGCCGTCGTGGAGATCATCGTCAAGAAGGGTGGCCGCTGCCGCTACACGACCATCCAGAACTGGTCGAACAACGTCTACAACCTGGTCACCAAGCGCGCCGTGGCGTACGAGGGCGCGACCATGGAGTGGGTCGACGGCAACATCGGCTCCAAGGTGACGATGAAGTACCCCGCCGTCTACCTGATGGGCGAGCACGCCAAGGGCGAGACGCTGTCCATCGCCTTCTCCGGCGAGGGCCAGCACCAGGACGCCGGCGCCAAGATGGTCCACATGGCGCCCAACACCTCCTCCAACATCGTCTCCAAGTCGGTGGCGCGGGGCGGCGGCCGTACCTCGTACCGCGGTCTCATCGAGATCGGTGAGGGCGCCCACGGCTCCAAGTCCAACGTGCTCTGCGACGCGCTGCTGGTGGACACCATCTCCCGTTCGGACACCTACCCCTACGTGGACGTCCGCGAGGACGACGTGTCCATGGGCCACGAGGCGACCGTCTCCAAGGTCAGCGACGACCAGCTCTTCTACCTGATGAGCCGCGGTCTGTCGGAGGACGAGGCCATGGCGATGATCGTGCGCGGCTTCGTCGAGCCGATCGCCCGCGAGCTGCCGATGGAGTACGCGCTGGAGCTCAACCGGCTGATCGAGCTGCAGATGGAAGGCTCGGTCGGCTGACGCCCGCCGCCTTCGACCGCAGCGACCCTTTTTGACAGGAAGAGAGCACCACGACAGCCATGGCTGACAACACTCCCGCCGGCAGCACCACCGACGGCGCCATCCAGGTGGGCGGGGCCAAGCAGCCCATCGACGCGCGGGTCAGCGCCCCCGCCTCGTACGACGTCGCCGACTTCCCCGTGCCGCACGGCCGTGAGGAGGAGTGGCGGTTCACCCCGCTGGAGCGCCTCCGCGGCCTGCACGACGGCACCGCGGTGGCCGACGGCGCCGGCGTCAAGGTCGAGGTGACCGCCCCCGAAGGCGTCACCGTGGAGACCGTCGGCCGGGACGACGCCCGGCTCGGCAAGGCCGGCAAGCCCGTCGACCGGGTGGCCGCCCAGGCGTACAGCTCCTTCGAGAAGGCGTCCGTCGTCTCGATCCCCAAGAACACCGTGCTCACCGAGCCCGTGCGGATCGCCGTGCACGGCGAGGGCGGCGTGGCCTACGGCCACCAGGTCGTCGAGATCGGCGCCTTCTCCGAGGCCATCGTCGTCATCGACCACACCGGCGACGCCACCCTGGCCGCCAACGTCGAGTACCTGCTCGGCGACGGCGCCAAGCTCACCGTCGTCTCCGTCCAGGACTGGGACGACTCGGCGGTGCACGCCGCGCAGCACACCGCGCTGGTCGGCCGCGACGCCCGCTTCAAGTCCGTGATCGTCACCTTCGGCGGCGACCTGGTCCGGCTGCACCCGCGCGTCGTCTACGGCGCCCCCGGTGGCGAGGCCGAGCTCTACGGCCTGTACTTCACCGACAACGGCCAGCACCAGGAGCACCGCCTCTTCGTCGACCACGACACGCCGCACTGCCGCAGCAACGTGGTCTTCAAGGGCGCCCTCCAGGGCAAGGACGCGCACGCCGTCTGGATCGGCGACGTCCTCATCCGCGCCGCGGCCGAGGGCACCGACACCTACGAGCTCAACCGCAACCTCGTCCTCACCGACGGCGCCCGCGTCGACTCGGTCCCCAACCTGGAGATCGAGACCGGTGAGATCGTCGGCGCCGGCCACGCCTCGGCGACCGGCCGCTTCGACGACGAGCAGCTGTTCTACCTGATGGCCCGCGGCATCCCGGCCGACGAGGCCCGCCGGCTGGTCGTCCGCGGCTTCTTCGCCGAGCTCGTCCAGCAGATCGGCATTCCCGAGCTGGAGGAGCGCCTGATCGCCAAGATCGAGGCCGAGCTGGAGGCGTCCGTCGCATGACCTACGTACGCGTCGCCGCGCTCGGTGAACTGGAGGATGACACGCCCAAGCGGGTGGAGGTCGACGGCACCCCCGTGTCGATCGTCCGCACCGAGGGCGAGGTCTTCGCCATCCACGACATCTGCTCGCACGCCAACGTCTCGCTCTCCGAGGGCGAGGTGGAGGACTGCGCCATCGAATGCTGGCTGCACGGCTCCACCTTCGACCTGCGCACCGGAAAGCCCTCGGGTCTCCCGGCCACCCGACCGGTCCCCGTTTACCCCGTCAAGATCGAAGGAGACGGCCCAGACGCGTCTGTGCTCGTTTCCATCACCCAGGAGTCCTGAGTTCCCCATGGCAACGCTTGAGATCCACGACCTGCACGTCTCCGTCGACGCCGAAGGCGGCCCCCGGGAGATCCTGCGTGGCGTCGACCTGACCGTGAAGCAGGGCGAGACCCACGCCATCATGGGCCCGAACGGCTCCGGCAAGTCCACCCTGGCCTACTCGCTGGCGGGCCACCCCAAGTACACGATCACCGGCGGCACCGTCACCCTCGACGGCGAGGACGTCCTGGAGATGTCCGTCGACGAGCGCGCCCGCGCCGGCGTCTTCCTCGCCATGCAGTACCCGGTCGAGGTGCCCGGCGTCTCGGTCTCCAACTTCCTCCGCACCTCCGCCACCGCGATCCGCGGCGAGGCCCCCAAGCTGCGCACCTGGGTCAAGGAGGTCAAGGAGTCCATGGCGCGCCTGCACATGGACCCCTCCTTCGCCGAGCGCAACGTCAACGAGGGCTTCTCCGGTGGTGAGAAGAAGCGGCACGAGATCCTCCAGCTGGAGCTCCTCAAGCCGAAGATCGCGATTCTGGACGAGACCGACTCGGGCCTGGACGTCGACGCCCTGCGCATCGTCTCCGAGGGCGTCAACCGGGTCCGTGACACCGGTGAGGTGGGCACCCTGCTGATCACGCACTACACCCGCATCCTGCGCTACATCAAGCCGGACTTCGTGCACGTGTTCGCGAACGGCCGCATCGCCGAGTCCGGCGGCGCCGAGCTCGCCGACAAGCTGGAGGAAGAGGGCTACGAGGCGTACACGACGGGAGGCGTCACCGCGTGACACATATCCCGGGGCTCCTCGACACCGAGGCGATCCGCAAGGACTTCCCCATCCTCGACCGCGTCCTGCACGACGGCAAGAAGCTCGTCTACCTGGACAACGCGGCGACTTCGCAGAAGCCGCGCCAGGTGCTCGACGTCATCAACGAGTACTACGAGCAGCACAACGCCAACGTGCACCGCGGTGTCCACGTCCTCGCCGAGGAGGCCACCGCGCTGTACGAGGGCGCGCGCGACAAGATCGCCGCGTTCGTCAACGCGCCCAGCCGCGACGAGGTCATATTCACCAAGAACGCCTCGGAAGCGCTCAACCTCGTGGCGAACATGCTCGGCTGGGCCGACGAGCCCTACCGGGTGGACCACGACACCGAGATCGTCATCACGGAGATGGAGCACCACTCCAACATCGTCCCGTGGCAGCTGCTCGCGCAGCGCACCGGCGCGAAGCTGAAGTGGTTCGGGCTGACCGACGACGGCCGGCTCGACCTGTCGAACATCGAGCAGGTCATCACCGAGAAGACCAAGGTCGTCTCGTTCGTGCTGGTCTCCAACATCCTGGGCACGGTCAACCCGGTCGAGGCGATCGTCCGCCGCGCCCAGGAGGTCGGAGCGCTGGTCGTCGTCGACGCCTCGCAGGCCGCGCCGCACATGCCGCTGGACGTCCAGGCGCTCCAGGCCGACTTCGTGGCCTTCACCGGCCACAAGATGTGCGGCCCGGACGGCATCGGCGTGCTGTGGGGCCGCCAGGAGCTGCTGGAGGACCTGCCGCCGTTCCTCGGCGGCGGCGAGATGATCGAGACCGTCTCGATGCACTCGTCCACCTACGCCCCGGCGCCGCACAAGTTCGAGGCCGGTACGCCCCCGATCGCCCAGGCCATCGGCCTCGGCGCGGCCGTGGACTACCTCACCTCGATCGGCATGGACAAGATCGCGCGGCACGAGCACGCGATCACCCAGTACGCGATCCAGCGGCTCCAGGAGGTCCCCGACCTCCGGCTGATCGGCCCCACCACGGCCGAGGACCGCGGCGCCGCGATCTCCTTCACGCTCGGCGACATCCACCCGCACGACGTGGGCCAGGTCCTCGACGAGCAGGGCATCGCCGTCCGGGTCGGCCACCACTGCGCGCGGCCCGTCTGCCTGCGGTACGGAATTCCGGCGACCACGCGGGCGTCGTTCTACCTGTACTCCACCCCCGGCGAGGTCGACGCGCTGGTCGAGGGCCTGGAGCACGTCCGGAACTTCTTCGGCTGATGGGCAGCGGACTGTGAAGCTTGATTCGATGTACCAGGACGTCATCCTGGACCACTACAAGCACCCGCACGGCCGGGGCTTGCGGGACGGCGACGCCGAGGTGCACCACGTCAATCCGACGTGCGGCGACGAGATCACCCTGCGCGTCCGGCTCTCCGGTGAGACGATCGAAGACGTCTCGTACGAGGGCCAGGGCTGTTCCATCAGCCAGGCCAGCGCCTCGGTCCTCAACGACCTGCTGGTCGGCAAGGAGCTCGACGACGCCCGGCGGATCCAGGAGACCTTCCTGGAGCTGATGCAGTCCAAGGGCAAGGTCGAGCCGGACGACGCGATGGAGGAGGTACTGGAGGACGCGGTCGCGTTCGCCGGTGTCTCCAAGTACCCCGCGCGGGTGAAGTGCGCCCTGCTGAGCTGGATGGCCTGGAAGGACGCGACCGCCCAGGCGCTGGGCGAGCACCCCGAGAGCACGAGGAAGACGGTATGAGCGACGAGCTGGCCACCGAGGGCGAGATGACCACCACCAAGCCGGCCACCGAGGACGAGGTCCGCGAGGCCCTGTACGACGTGGTCGACCCCGAGCTGGGCATCGACGTCGTCAATCTCGGCCTGATCTACGGCATCCACATCGACGACGCCAACATCGCCACCCTCGACATGACGCTGACGTCCGCGGCCTGCCCGCTGACCGACGTCATCGAGGACCAGGCGAAGTCCGCGACGGAGGGCATCGTCAACGAGCTCCGGATCAACTGGGTCTGGATGCCGCCGTGGGGCCCGGACAAGATCACGGACGAGGGCCGGGAGCAGCTCCGCGCCCTCGGCTTCAACGTATGATCGCTAACGTCTGATCGCTCGTTCTTCCAGCGGCCCGCCACCCGGCACCTCCCGGGCGGCGGGCCGCTGCTGTGTGGCGCAGTGGATCCCGCCGCCGCCCTCCGCCAGGTCGTGGATCTCCACGGCCCGCACCTCCCGGCCCGGGTACAGGTCCCGCAGCACCGACACGGCCCGCTCGTCGGCCCGCCGGTCGCCGAAGCGCGGCACGACGACCACGCCGTTGGCGACGTAGAAGTTCACGTAGCAGCCGAGGAAGTCGGCGCCGCGCTCGCCGAGTTCGGCCGGGTCGGGCTCGGGCAGCTCGACGATCTCCAGGGGGCGCCCGCGGGCGTCGGTCGCGCCGGCCAGCACCGCGCGCGCCTGCGCGTACACCCGCGTCCACACGCCGTCCGGAGCCGCCCCCGGCGGCGGGGCGCTCAGCACGACCGTGCCGGGCGCGGCGAACCGCGCGAGGGCGTCCACATGGCAGTCGGTGATGTCCTGCCCGCGCACGCCCGCGAGCCAGATGACCTTCGTGACGCCGAACAGTTCCTTCAGGGAACGCTCGACGTCGTCCCGCGACCGTCCCGGGTTGCGGTTGTCGTTCACGAGCGAGCTCTCGGTGACGAGCAGCGTCCCCTCGCCGTCGGTCTCCAGCGCACCGCCCTCGGCCACCAGCGGCGCGTCGATCCGCGGCACCCCGAGGCCGGCGAGCAGCCGCTCGGCGACGGCCCCGTCCCGCGGGTGCGCCTGCTTGCCGCCCCACCCGTTGAAGTGCAGGTCGACGCCGGCGACGCTGCCGTCGTCCCGGACGACGAACGTCGGTCCCGAGTCGCGCAGCCACAGGTCGTCGACGGGGATCCGGACCACCTCGACGGCCCCGCCGCAGACCGCGCGCGCCTCGGCGGCGTCCTCGGGCGCGGCGAGCACCGCGACGGGTTCGTACGCGGCGACGGCGCGGGCGATGGCGGCGACGTCCCGGCGCACGGCACCGGTGTACGGCCCCCAGACCGGGCCGCGCGGCGGCCAGCCCAGGAAGGTACGGGCGTGGGGCCGCGTCTCGGCGGGCAACTGGGGCATGGTCGGCCTTCTTTCACTGGGCGAGGCGAGGCGCGGCGCTCACGCTGTATGACCCCTGTGCCCCCAGTGTGGTTGACCGGCCCGGCGCGCCGCGGCCGCACCGGGCCCGTTCCCCCGGCCGTGGCGGGCCGGCTTCCCGGGTGCCGATCTGCGACGAACTGGCGTGCGAGGTAGTCTCGGCGGGCGTCCATGATCAGCAGATTGAAGGGGAGGCCCCGTGCCGCGGTTCCTGGTCGGCGGGGCGGTACTGGTCGTGCTGGTGGCCGGTGGGCTTCTCGGGTTCGCGCGGCTGAGTGGGGGTGGGCGGGGATGCCCGGAAGCGGTCGCCAGGGCCTCGGAGGCGGAGGTGGCGGGGGAGTACGAGGGGCCCGACGGGATGTCCGTGCGTCTTCGGTACGACGCGGGGGCGGGGCGGGGGACGTTCTCCGTGGCGGACTGGCCGTACGAGGACTCCCCGTCCTACCGGAAGGACAAGACGTTCGACACGGCCGGGACATGGAGCCTGTCGAAGGTCTCGGGTGTGGCGGAGGTACAGGTCCGGCTTTCCTTTCTCGACCCGCCGCGGCATCGCCGGCCGCTGAGCACGCTCGTCGTCGGCCGGGATGGTGACGAGCGGGTGCTGTTCAAGGAGACGGACCCGGACAACTGCCCGTCCACGGTGCTGCGGCGCGCCCAAGGGTGAGCTCGGGCGGCCCGGTCAGGAGGCGGGGCCGAACCAGTGGTGGAGGGCCGGTCGCAGGCCGGCGGTGGTCGGCGTGCCCGCCCAGCAGACGTGGCCGTCCGGGCGGAGGAGGAGGGCGTCGGCGGGGAGGTCCGGGAGGGTGGTGTGGTCGACGCGGCCCCTCCAGGGGGCGATGGCGGTGTGGAGGGACGGGGTGGGGGTGCGGGTGAGGAAGAGGCCGCGGGCGGTGGGGAGTTGGATGTTCGGGAGGCGGGTGCCCAGGAGGGGGTGGGCGGGGGTGCCGGGGGGCATGGGGTAGCGGATGTCCAGGCCGGAGATCATGCCGGCGATCCGGCGGTTGGCGGCCGGCTCCGCGAGGAGGCCGGAGACGAGGGAGCGCAGGGCGCGGACGTCGTCGTCGGGGTTCAGGAGGGCGAGCTGGGCCCGGGTGTTCTCCAGGACCGCGGCCCCGACCGGGTGGCGTTCGGTGTGGTACGTGTCCAGCAGGCCGCGCGGCGCGTGGCCCCGGACGGTGGCGGCGAGCTTCCAGCCGAGGTTGAAGGCGTCCTGCATCCCGAGGTTGAGCCCCTGGCCGCCCGCCGGGAAGTGGATGTGGGCGGCGTCGCCCGCCAGCAGCACCCGGTCCACGGCGTACCGGTCCGCCTGCCGGGAGGCGTCGGTGAACCGGGAGGCCCAGCGGAGCTCGCGGAGGGCGAGGTGCGGCCCGGGGCCGGTGGCGAGGGCGGTGCGGACCTCCTCGGCGGTGACCGGGGCTTCGCGGTCCACGGCCTGGTCCGGGGCGGCGAAGAGGAACCGGTGGACCCCGTCGCCGAGCGGGATGAGGAAGGGGCCGCCGCCGACGTCGAACGAGGGCAGGCGCCACTCGGTGGGCAGCGCCTCGTGGGGCTCCGGCACGATGTCCGCGACGGCCAGCGAGATCCGTCCGTCCCGCCCGGGGAACCCGACGCCGAGTGCCCCGCGCACCCGGCTGCGCCCGCCGTCGGCGCCCACGAGGTAGGCGGCGCGGAGGGTGGCGGTGCCGTCCGGGCCGGCGACGGTGGCGGTGACGCCGTCGGCGTCCTGGGCGAGACCGGTGAGCTCGTGGCCGCGCAGGACGGGGACGCCGTACGCGGCGAGGCGGTCCTCCAGGAACCGTTCGACGCGGGCCTGCGGGATGCCGACCTGGTAGGGGAAGCGGGTCCCGAAGACCGAGTAGTCCAGCGGGATGCCGGCGAAGTGGCCGGTGGGCAGGGTGGCGACGGCCTGTTCGGCGATCGGGTCCAGGAGGCCGCGCAGGTCCAGGACCTCGGCGGTGCGCGGCTGGAGGTTGAGCGCGCGGGACTGGCCGCCGCGTTCGAGGTCCTTCTCCAGGACGATGGTCCGGACGCCCGCGAGGGCGAGTTCGTTGGCGAGGAGGAGGCCGGTGGGGCCCGCTCCTGCGATGATCACGTCAGGGGGCATGTCGGGGTCCGCCTCCTCTGGCTGGGGGCTAGGCCTTCAGGCCGTGGCGGGTGACGTAGCGCTTGTGGAAGAGGATGAGTCCGCTCAGGACGGCCACCCACTGCACCGTGCTCACCAGGGGCACCGAGTCCACCGGCAGGGTCAGGGCCAGGACCACCCGGACGGCGGCGTCCAGCGTGAAGACCGTGCCCCAGACGGCGGTGAGTACCCGTACGTGGCGGCGGAACGCGGACTCGGCGTCCCAGCGGGCGGCCCAGGCGCGCCAGCCCGCCTCGCCGATCTTGGCCGTGACGACCGTCTGGGCCATGTACATGACGAAGGGCCGCCGGGTCGGCAGGGTGCCGAGGATCCAGAGGCCGATGAGGCCGAAGAGCCAGCTGTCGCGCACCAGCAGGACGCGCGGGTCCCCGGTGACCAGGGACATCAGGGCGCCGAGCAGCATCAGGCAGAGGGTGAACAGCCCCATCGCGTCCACCCGTCCGCGCCGGACCATCCCGTGGACCAGCCAGGGCGCGGCGAGCAGGCTGCCTACCGCGAGTGCCGCCCATTGGCTCAGGCCGGCCGCCTGGAGGCCGTAGAAGGCGGCGAGCGGGAGGGCGAGCTCGAAGAGGAGCTGGAGGGCGAGGTGCCTCCGCAGGGCGGCGGTCTTCTGCCGCTCGGTGGGCGGTGAGGCGGGCGGGGCGGCGGGGGATGGGGCGGGCGGTGAGGCGGGGGCGGTCATGGGGTCGGTGCTCACGGGGTCCTCCTGGTCGCGCGGTCGAAGAGGTCGGCGAGCTGACGGCCGTGGGCGGCGGCGTCGAAGTCGGGGTCGTGGGTGGCGCGCGCCACGAGCGCGTCGATGGCGCCCCGGAGTGCGTACACCATGGTCACCGGGTCGAACTCGCCGAACTCCCCGGCCTCCTGGCCCCTGCGCACGGCCTCGACGAGGCTGTTCATCATCGTGTCCGTGGCGGCGGTGAACTCCCGCGCCGACGAGCTCTCCCCCCGGGTCCCGGTGAGCACCTCCACGATGGCGGGCAGGTGCTTGGGGTGCTCGTTCATGAGCGCGAAGTTCGACTCGATGTGTGCTCGGAGCCGCTCGGGGGCGGTCGCGTGGGCCTCGATCCTGGGCCGCATGTACGCGTCGGCGACCCGCATCACCTCGGCCACGACCTCGCGCATCAGGTCGTCCTTGCCCGCGAAGTGGTACGAGATCATCCCGGTGCTGCTCAGCCCGGCCTGCCGGGCGATGCGCGTGAACGACGCCTTCGCGTAGCCCACTTCGGCGATGACCTCGATCGCGGCGTCGACGATCTGTGCCCGTCTGGCGGCCTCGATGAACGTCCGGTCGGCGGCGGGGCCGGGCCCTTGCTTGTTTCCGCTGCTTTTTGCTCGCATGAGCAAAAGGTAGAAGCTTCTTGCTTGGGTGAGCAAGTATTGGTTTGGTCAAGCAATCCTGGGTTCCCTCACGCGCCGCCCGTGAACAGCAGTCGGTCCGGTGTTCCGTCGCGGAGACCGGTCAGTACCCCCGGCGTCGCCTGACCCTCCAGCCACTCGGTCACCGCCTGCGCCGACGCGTCCGGGTGCGCCGCCTTGTAGAGCGCGGCCACCCCGGTGACGTGGGGTGCCGCCTGCGAGGTGCCGCTCATCGTCAGGTCGCCCCCGCCGGCGCGGGCGGAGACGATGTCCAGGCCCGGGGCGAGGAGCCGGAGGCAGGTGCCCCAGTTGCTGAACGACGTCATCCGGTCGTTCCGGTCGGTCGCCCCGACGACCACCGCCCCCGGCGCACTGCCCGGCGAGTTGGCGCAGGCGTCGGTGGGCGCCGCCGCGGGCTGTGCGTTGCCCGCCGAGACGACGGGCGGCACCCCGCGGGCCGCGACCGCCGCCACCGAGGCGTTCGTCGCCGCCGAGTACGGGCCGTTGAGCGAGGCGTTCAGCACGGACGCCGGCCCGGCGTGCTGGGCGACCCAGTCCAGGCCCGCCACGAAGCGGGAGGCCGACGTCGTCCCCTCGCAGTCCAGCACCCGCACGCTGACCAGCGACACCTTCCGGGCGATGCCGTGTTCCCCGCCGCCGATGATCCCCGCCACGTGCGTGCCGTGCCCCGAGCCGGCCAGGCAGTCCGAGCCGTCGCCGGCCGGGTCGACCAGGTCGACGCCCTGCCGGGCGCGCCCGCCGAACTCGGGGTGCGCGTAGTCGATCCCGGTGTCGATGACGTACGCGGTCGCGCCCTCGCCGCTGCCCGCGACCGTGAACTGCCCGTCCAACGGCAGCTGCCGCTGGTCCACCCGGTCCAGCCCCCAGGACGCCGCGGGGGCGGCGGCCGACTGGCGGAGCACCGCGTCCTCCTCGACGGACCGCACGTCCGGCGAGCGGCGGACGGTGTCCAGCTGCGCGGGGGTGAGGGTGGCGGCGAAGCCGAGCAGCGCGTGCTGGTAGACGGTGTCCGGGGTGACGCCGAGGCGGGCGGTCAGGGTGCGGGGGCTGGCGCCCTGGCGCAGGGTGACGATGTAGTGGCCGGTCACGGCGCGGCCGCTGGTGCGGTGGAGTGGGGCGGGGGGTGGTGTGGGGGGTGGGTCGGCGGGGGCGAGGGTGAAGGGGGCGAGCAGGGTGAGGATGAGGAGGCGGTGTGGGGGTCTCATGTCCTCTGGATAGGGGGAGGGGTGGCGGGGGGGCGATTGGGGTGGGCCATTTGGCTTGCGCCGGGTCCTTCGGGGCGGAGGGGCGGGGCCGGGGCGTGGGAGTCCGGTTCGCCTTGAGCGGCCCCCTCCGGTTAGGTTTTCGGACATGACCGATGCTGCTGTCCCCCGTACCACCCCCGGTGCCGCCGCCGCCGGCCTCGCCACGATCGCCGCCGACGGCACCGTCCTCGACACCTGGTTCCCGGCCCCCGCGCTTGCCGACGCGCCCGGCCCGGCCGGCACCGAGGAGCTGACCGCCGAGCGCGCCGCCGAGCTGCTGGGCGAGGCCGCCCTGAAGGCGGTCGGCCCGGACCCGCGCCGCGGCGTCACCGTCGTCGCGGTCCGCACGGTCATCGCCTCGCTCGACGACAAGCCGCTCGACGCGCACGACGTCTACCTGCGGCTGCACCTGCTGTCGTCCCGGCTCGTCCGGCCGCACGGCGCGAACCTCGACGGCATGTTCGGCCTGCTGGCCAACGTCGCCTGGACCTCGCTCGGCCCGGTGGCCGTCGACCAGATCGAGACCGTGCGCCTGAACGCCCGCGCCGAGGGCCTGCACCTCCAGGTCACCAGCATCGACAAGTTCCCGCGCATGACCGACTACGTCGTCCCCTCCGGCGTCCGCATCGGCGACGCCGACCGTGTCCGCCTCGGCGCCCACCTGGGCAAGGGCACGACCGTCATGCACGAGGGCTTCGTCAACTTCAACGCCGGCACGCTGGGCACCTCCATGGTCGAGGGCCGCATCAGCGCGGGCGTCGTCGTCGGCGACGGCAGCGACATCGGCGGCGGCGCGTCCACCATGGGCACGCTCTCCGGCGGCGGCAAGCAGATCATCTCCGTCGGCGCGAACTGCCTGCTCGGCGCCGAGTCGGGCATCGGCATCGCGCTCGGCGACGAGTGCGTGGTCGAGGCCGGGCTGTACGTGACCGCCGGCACCCGCGTCACCCTTCCGGACGGGGAGATCGTCAAGGCGCTGGAGCTCTCCGGCGCCAACAACATCCTCTTCCGCCGCAACTCCACCACGGGCACCGTCGAGGCCCGCCCGTACAAGAGCACCTGGGGCGGGCTGAACGAGGCGCTGCACAGCCACAACTGACGCGTTTCTCCGATGAACGTACGAGCGGTCGTACGGCGGATTCCGCCGTGCGGCCGCTCTGGCGTGTCCGGGACGGGCTGCGCCACCATGGGAGCCGCTCGTCAGGTCCGTCAGGTCCGTCAGATCCGTTTGGTCTGTCAGGTCCGTCCGGTCCGTCCGGTCCACGGAAGTCCCGCTGAGTCACGGGAGGCGCCATGAAGCTCGGCAAACGTCTGGCCGTCGGGTACGCCGAGGAAGCCGAGCCGGTGGAGACGGTGGTGCGGGTGGTGCAGGTGGAGATGGTGGCAGTGGAGGGGGCGGAGGTGGCTCTGCGCGTCGGCGGGCTCGCCGTCCTCGCCGAGCCGGAACCCGAGCCCGAGCGCGCGCCCCGGGAAGCCGTCCCGGCCGGGCGATGACCCTGCGGCTGCCGCGGGAGCGCCCCGACCGGCCGCCCACCGGCTACAAGATCGCTTACCCGGTGCTCTCCCGGGACGGCACCCGCGCCGGCTTCACCGGCGTCTCCCTCGGCGGCGGGACGCCGTACGGCGTCCTGGGCGACGCCCGCTGCGTCTACGGCCGCCGCCACCGTGCCCCCGCCCGCCGCTGCGACTGCGGCTTCCACTGCCTGCATTCGGCCGCCGAGGCGGCGGACCTCACCTGCGCGGGGGAGCACCGCCGGGCGGTCGTCCTGGAGGTCGCCGTCCTGGGCGCCTACATCCGCTACGAGCGCGGCATGCGCTACGCGCGCCAGCGCGTACGCCGCGTGCGGGTCGGGCCGTGCGCCTGCGGGCGTACGGCGACGCGGTTCGCCGACGCGGAGTGGGGGCTGCCCGGGTGGCGGGTGGTCGCGGCGGACTGCGGGGAGTGCGCGGTGGTACGGAGCGGGGTGCCCCTCGGGGAGTTCGCCCGGCTGGCGGGAGAGGGACTCGTGGTCGCCCCGGAGGAGGGGCGGCGGGACGGGACCGGCGGGTCCGTCCACGAACTCATCGCGGAGGCGGCGTTGTTGCAGGCGCGCCTCGACTGGTTCCAGAAGGAATTGGCGCGGCTCGACGGGCTCCGGCCTTGAGCCGGATTTCCGCCGGGAGACGGCTTTCCCTTCGGGGAATGCCGCCGACAACGGCGGCCGGTGACAACGGCGGCCGGTGACAACGGCGGCCGGTGACAACGGCGACCGCTGAAGACGGCGACCGCTGAAGACGGCGGCCGGTCCTCCTCCACTGTGGGGTTGGAGGAGGGCCGGCCGCCGTTCGGGGATCAGCTCCAGCGCTGGTGCTTGATGCCGCCGTCGAAGTTCGTGTAGACGGAGTGGTCGGGCCGCGAACCGAGGGTGAGGCCGGTGGCCTTGTCCACGAGCTTCCAGCCCGTGGAGTCCTTGGACTCGCGCCACTTCTGGTTGTTGCCGCCGTTGCACACGTGCGCGTAGACGGCGCCGTCCTTGTTGCTGTCGAGGCAGAACTTGTGGTCCCGCGACTTCAGGACGAACGTTCCGTCGGACTGCTTGGTCTCCTCCCACTTCGCGGTGGGAGCGCCGCAGTCGCCCGTGCCGACCCAGAAGCCGTTGGCGACCAGGCACTTGCCGTTGCCGTTGTTCTTCCAGGACACCGTCTTGCTGGCGGCGAACGCCTGGCCCGAGGTGCTGAGCATCAGGGCGGGCGCGAGGATGACGCCGGCCGCGAGGGTGCCTATCAGACGCTTCTTCATGGTGGTTGTCCCTTTCGAGGGCCGATGGCGACCTCGACGGCAAGGGCCGTTCTCAGGGCAGGCGGGCGAACAGCAAGGGTGTGGCGTATTCCGTACGCGTCCTACGCGTCGCGCACCGACGGGACGGGAAAACACCGGATCCCTTTCCGGAATCCGCCCCCTGCCCTCGGCCATATCCCCCGCTTCACGTTTCCGTGAAGTCCGTCGCCGCCCCCGTCCGATACCTCTGCCGCCGTGGTCCCGTTACTGTGTCGGCACCCTATCCCTACGTGATCATGGTGGCAAAGTGCTTTCCGCGAGCGCCGGGAAGAGCGCAGGGAACGCCAGGCGGAACGGCACCCCGGGCATTCGGCGCGCGGTATTTCCCGCCCGGAAAGCGGGGAACGGGAGTGGGATCGGGATCAGGTGCCGGGCCAGGGCGCCTTCAACTCACCGGCGCCCTCAACTCACCGGCGTCCTCAAACCACCGGCGTCCCCACCGCGTCCGCGTACGCCGCGCGCAGCCGCTCCGCCTGCTCCGCCGAAGCCGCCCGCAGGGGCGCCCGTACCGGCCCGCCCGGCAGGCCCAGCGCGCTCAGCAGGGCCTTCGCCGTCACGGTGCCCGGCAGTCCGCCGGCCATCATGGCCTCGATCAGCGGCAGGGCGCGCGCGTGCAGTCGCGTCGCTTCACCGGCGTCCCCCGCCTCGAACGCGTCCAGCGCGGCCGCGAGCAGCGGCCCGGCCACGTTCGCGACGGTGCTGACGTACCCGGCCGCGCCCACCGAGCGCAGCGGCAGGTTGAGTTCCTCGCTGCCGGAGTAGTAGGCGAGGCCGGTCGCGGCGATGACCTTGGCGCTGCCGAGGAGGTCGTAGGCGCAGTCCTTGACGCCCGCGACGCGCGGGTGTTCGGCCAGCCGCAGCATGGTGTCCACCTCGATGCGGGTGCCGGTACGGCCGGGGATGTCGTAGAGCATCACGGGGATCCCGACCGCGTCGGCCACCGTCCGGAAGTGCTCCTCGACGGCGTCCTGCGGGGGCCGGCTGTAGTACGGCGTGACGACGAGGACCGCGTCGGCGCCGGCCGCCTCGGCGGCGCGGGCGAGGGCGACGGTGTGCCGGGTGTCGTTGCTGCCGACGCCCGCCGTGACGCGGGCGCGGCCGGCGACGGCCTCGGTGACGGCCCGGACGAGGGCGGACTTCTCCTCGTCCGTGGTGGTCGGCGCCTCGCCGGTGGTCCCGCTGAGGACCAGTCCGTCGCAGCGGCCCGCGCCGACGAGGTGGTCGGCCAGGCGCTGGGCGCCGTCGAGGTCGAGCCGGCCGTCGGCGGTGAACGGGGTCACCATCGCACAGACCGTACGGCCGAAGGGGCTGGTGGGCGGCATCGCGTCACGCTCCGGGATCGGGGAACTCGTCCCGATTCTGGGCCGCTTCGACCGTACGGTCCATGGACAATCGCTACCGCCACGTTTCAGCGGTGCTTAAAGGACGGCCATCGGTCAGCCCCGGGGCGTCCAGCGCAGCACCTGCGGGTCGTGGTCGCTCGCCTGGTCGGCGAACTCGGCGTTGACGTGGACGATGTCGTAGTCCGTCCGGCCGGACCGCGCGCCCTTCCCGCTCTTGCCGCCCCTCACGGCCTTGGCGTTCATGGCGGCCTTGGCGTTCATGGCCGGGCTGGTCAGGATGTGGTCCAGGACCTGGGAGTTGCCCTGGTAGACGTAGCCGTACCGTTCCTTCGCGGGCAGCAGGTCCACCTGGTCGGTCAGCACCTTGCCGGAGGTGAGCGTGCGGAGCGCGGGGGAGAACTGGTAGTCGTTGAGGTCGCCCGCCACGATCACGTTGGCCTCGCGGTCCGCGGCGAGGAGCCGCTTGACGAAGGCGTTGACGGCCGCGGCCTGCTTGCCGCGCTGCACCTCGGAGGTGCGGGCCGGCGGCTGGAAGCGGCTGTCGACGCCCTGGTCGCCGCCCTTGGAGTTGAAGTGGTTGGCGATCACGAAGACCCGCTCGCCGCGGAAGGTGAACTGCCCCGCCAGCGGCTTGCGGCTGTTCTCCCACGCCGGGTTCGCCGGGTCGACGCGGCCGGGGGAGGCGGACAGGGCGGCCCGGCCGTGGTCGCGGACGACGCCGACCGGGGTCGTGGAGTCGCCGCCCGCGATGTCCGTGAAGCTCACACGGGCGGGGTTGAAGAGAAAGGCGGTGCGTATGTTGCCGCCGGGCTGGCCGCCGTCCTTGCCGTCCACCGGATCGATCTGCCGCCACTCGTACCGCGGCCCGCCCGCCTTCGCGACGGCGTCGGTGAGCTTCTTCAGCGTCGCGGTCGCGCCGACGGTCCCGTCGTTCGCCGTGCCGTTGTCGTCCTGGACCTCCTCCAGCGCGACGATGTCGGGCGAGGCGAGGTTGGTGACGAGGGCGGAGGCGAGCCGGTCGAACTTCTCCTGCGGGTTCTTGGGGGAGAGGTTCTCGACGTTGTACGTGGCGACGGCGAGCTCGCCGTCCCGCTGCCGGCGCGTGGTCTCGCGCTTCAGCCCCTTGTCGGCGAGGGTGCCGAGCTCGGTGGCCTGGAGGGTGTAGCCGCCGTAGTTGTCGTAGTCCAGCGGGCCGGCGGTGGTGCCGGTCAGCTCGTCGCCCACGTTCGCGACCGGGAACGGGCGCTGCGCGAACGGGATCAGCGAGGAGATCTTGACGCGGGCCGCGTTGGGGTCGGCGTACGAGCCGTAGAGGACGCCGCCGCGCGCGGTGCGGTGGTGGCGGGGGTCGGCGGTGACCCAGAGGTCCTTGTGGCTGCTGGTGGCGCCGGTGACCGGCGCGTTCCTGACCGCGACCCGCATGCCCTCCAGCGACTCGAAGCGGTCGAGCGCGTAGCGGCCCGGCTTCAGCCGCAGCTGCTCGATCGAACCCTCGCGGGACGTCGGCGCGTAACGGGCCGGCAGCGTGCGCGCGTCGAGCGTGACGGCGGCGGGGAGGGCGTTGCCCGAGGAGGCGACGGTCCAGGTGGCCTTGGTGAGCTGGGTGACCGACTGGAGGCCGGCGGCCTCGCCGCCCGGGTAGTACTCGCCGACCGTGGCCGAGACGAGCACCGCGTCGCCGACCGCGACGGCCGGGGGCGTCGCACCCGTGAAGACGAAGACGGCCTCGCTGGTGGCCGCGTCGCGGTCCGGGTGCGGGTCCTGGAACCAGAAGCCGCGGGCTGACCCGAAGGCACGGACCGCCGTGACGACGCCCGGCACCTCGGCCACCTGCTTCCCGGCCAGCGGGGAGAGGCGCGTGGTGCCCTGGATGTCGTGGATCCGGGTGCTCCCGGGGGCGCCTGCGGTGCTCCTGACGCTTGTGGTGCCCGTGGTGCCCGCCGCGCCCGCGGTGGGGGCGGTGAGCAGGCCGGCCGCGAGGGCGGCGGCGACGAGGGTGCCGGTGGTGACGTACGCGCGGCCGGTACGGCCGGTGGATCCGGTGGATCCGGTGGTACGCGGGGTGCGGCTGGTGCGGTGCCGACTGCTGGGCACGGAAGCCTCCGGAGGCTTGTGTGAGGGGTGGCAAGAGGGGTCGGCCGAGCGTGGACGGAAGCGGATACTCCGCCCGGCCCGCGCCGCCGACTTCTACGCGCGTCAATTTCGGGCGTGAACACGTCAGTTGTCAAGGTTCTGTGGGTGTACGCACACCGACGGGCAGCCGAACCGGGCGGCGGGCCGGGAAAGCCGTCTACGCTGGGGCGGTACGTGCGCCGCCGGTGATCCCCGCGCGCTCGCCGCCGTGGGCGGGTGGCCCAGGCCACGCCGCTTCCGGTCATGACCGGCGTCATGATCCGCTTCATGACCGGCGTCATGGCTCGCGTCATGGCCCGCGCCATGACCTTCGTCACGCCCGCACCCCGGCACACCCCGTGCCGTCACCCCGAGGAGATGACCCCCCTGATGCCCGCAGACCGCCCGACCATGCCGCCGGTCCGGCTCCTCCCCGACGCGGAGCTCGCGCGCGACGCGCTCTCCGCGCCGCTGTTCGCCCGCGCCGCCCGGCTGGCCCGCTGGGCCGGCGAGGGCACCCCGGTCGGCGCGGGCGGCGAACTGCTCGCGGACCAGCTGCGCACCGCCACCGGTCTGCTGGGACTCGACGGCGACGAGGACGGGCCGGCGTACACGGCCGAGGCGTGGCAGCTCGCGCTGGACACCGGTCTCGTCGAGTTCAGCGAGCACACGACGGAGGACGGCGAGGAGGCCGAGCCGGCGTCCGACGAGCCCAGCGGCACCGCCGCCGCCGGCGAGGAGCTGGCCACGCTCACCTCGGGCAGCCCGCAGGACGTCCTCGACCTGTGGCTCGGCGGCCTGGAGACCGTCCTCGCCGACGCGGCGGCGCCGGACCTCGGCGACATCGTCGACCAGCTCTCCGACGGCGGCGAGCTGGACCTCGACGCCATCGACTGGAACCCCGAGGAGGAGGCCGACTTCCTCGACGGCGTCCTCGGCAATCTCTATCTGCTGACGGCGCTGGACTCCGACGACGACGGCGCCGGCCGGCGGCCCGTCCCGCTGCCCGCGCTCGCCGCCTCCCTGATCGTCCCGGACGACATGGACGAGCCCACCGACGACGTCCTCGAAGAGGTCTCCGACGCGATGATGCGCCTGGACGACCAGTTCCGGCTGCTCGCCCCGACCGGCCTCATCGAGTACCAGCCCGTCGACGAGGCGCTCATCGAGGAGGTCGACGGCGAGGGCCACATCCGCGAGTCCGTCGACGGCGTCGCCTCCGACGTGCCTGAGGAGGAGGACGTCACCCGGTACGGCATGGTCTCCCTCACCCCGCTCGGCGTCTTCGCCGTCCGCACCCGGATGCTGGAGGCGGGCGTCGACGCCCCGGCCGTCGGCGATCTCGCCGAGAAGGACGCCGCCGCGCTCCTCGCCGCCCTCCCGCACCACCCCCGGCCCGCCGCCCGCGGCGAGGCCGAACTCTGGCTCGCCCGCCGCGACGCGCCGACCGCCGCCCGCGAGCTCCTCGCCGCCGCCCGCGGCGACGACACGGACGCGCCGCTGCGCCGGCTCGCCTGCCAGCAGGCCCTGACCCTCGTCCCGAGCGACGCCGAACCCGCCTTCCGCGAGGTCCTCGACGACCCCGAACTCGGCGGCCTCGCCCGCGTCTGGCTCGCCGAACGCGGCGCGTCCGACATCCCCGAGCCCGGCGAGACGATGGTCTTCTGGCTCACCATCGACACGATCGCCGCCCAGCTCGCGTCGGAGGGCGACACGGAGGAGCTGCGGGAACTCGTGCTCGGGCTGGTCGGGCAGCACAGCGGATTCTTCGACACCGCGTGGCGGGTCGAGCACCCCGCGACGGCGGACGTGCTGGAGGCGATGGGGCGGCTGCACCCGGACAAGAAGGTCGCCAAGGCGGCGCGGAAGGCGGCGTTCAAGGCGCGGTCGCGGGGCTGAGGGCTCCGCCGGGAGCGCCCCCTTCGGTGAGGGGGCGCCGCGCCGGCCGGCGTGCGGCCGCCGGGCCGCGGTCGCACGATGAGGAGTGGGGGAGCCGGACGGCCGTCGCGGCTCCCCGGCCCCTGGCCTCCCGGCCCTCCCCGGAGCGAGGTGATCCCCATGCCCGGCAGCCGCCTGCTCACGGAGCTCATCCGCCGCCCGCCGGACGAACTGATCTCCGACGTCGCGTGCAAGCGGACGCTGGGGCGCCAGTGGCTCTTCCGCACGTGGAACCGCGCGGAATTCGACGACGTCATCACCGGCCGGGTCGAGGCGTACATGAAGGCCCACCGGGTGCCCAACCTGTCGATCGCGCTCGCCAAGGGCGACCGGCTGGTCTTCGAGCAGGGGTACCCGCCGCCGTTCGGCAGCGACGTCCGGTTCCGCGTGGCCAGCGTCTCCAAGACGCTCACGGCCACCGCGGTCATGACGCTCGTCGAGGCCGGCTCGCTGGACCTGGACCGGACGGTGTTCGGCGACTCGGGCGTGCTCGGCACGACGTACGGCACACGGCCGTACTCGGCGCGGGTCCGCGCCGTCACCGTGCGGCAGCTGCTCCACCACACCGCCGGCGGGTGGGGGCAGCCGTACCCCGGCGGGGTCGACGAGGACCCCATGTTCGCCGCCGTCACCGCGGGGATGACGCACCGTCAGCTGATCGGCTACGTACTGGACACCATCCCGCTGCGAGCCGACCCCGGGACCGTGGCCGGGTACTCCAACTTCGGCTACTGCGTGCTGGGGAGGGTCATCGAGGCGGTCGGCGGGCTGCCCTACGAGCAGTACGTCAGGGAGGCCGTCCTCCGGCCGTGCGGCATCACGCGGATGGAGATCGGCGGCAACACCCTGGCCACCCGGCGGCCGGACGAGGCGCAGTACCACCGGCACCCCGATCTGAGCGCGACCCCGGACAACGACCCCTACGCCCTCGACCTCGGCCGCATGGACGCGCACGGCGGCTGGATCGCCCGTCCGGTCGACCTGCTCAGGTTCATGATCCGGGTCGATCTCCAGGACACCGTGCCGGACCTTCTGACCAGGGGGAGCGTCGACGCGATGTTCACCGGCTCGGATCCCTGGCTCGGGTACGGCCTCGGCTGGGGGCTGAGCTTCGTCCGCGTGCCGGTGGCCCTGGGCGGCGGCCTGGGGGGCCTCGCGAGGCCGAGCATCCTCACGTCCGTCTCGCACGACGGGGCGATGGCGGGCACCCTCGGGTACCTGGAATCCCGGACCGTCGGGGACGCCGCCTGCGCGATCCTCGTCAACACCCGGCCCGCGACGGACCTCCACGCCGCCGGACTGGCCGAGCTCGCCGACGGGATCCTCGGGAGGATCGGCAAGTGGCCGGAGTACGACCTGTTCGCCTGCCGCCATCTGTGACGGCGCGCGGTCAGGCCCCGAACGGCCAGGCTCCGAACGGCCAGGCTCCGAACGGTCAGGTCCCGACTGGTCAGCCCCCGACTGGTCAGGTCCCGAACGGAGCCGCGTACCGGATCCGGCCGGTCGGCAACGGCCGCCCCGCGTCGAGGCCCAACACCATCATCGCCTCGTCCGGCACCTCGAACGCGGGCAGGACACCGTGCGCGGACGCCCGGGTGAACCCGAACCGGGGGTAGTACTCCGGGTGCCCGAGCACCGTGACGGCGTGTTCGCCCAGCGCCCGCGCCGCGTCGAGAGCCGCCCGGATGACCGCGGACCCGGCGCCCGTCCGCTGGTGGGCGGGGAGGACGGCGACGGGGGCGAGGCAGAGCGCCGGCTCCTCGCCGATGTGGCACCGCGTCAGCAGCGCGTGGGCGACGACCGTGCCGTCCGGGGCCTCGGCGACCAGGGACAGGCCGGGGATCCAGGCGTCCGGGTCGGCGCGCAGCGCGTCGACCAGGTCCGCCTCCAGCGGCGTCGGAAAAGCGGCCACCTCGACGGCGCGGACCCCGGGAACGTCGGCGGCGGTCTCGGGCCGGACGGTCCAGGGCGCGGGAGGGTTCGCGGCCACGGGCCGGATCCGTTCCCGCAGCAGGCAGAACTCGTTGCCCTCAGGATCGGCCAGCACCTGCCAGCTCTCGTCACCGGTCTGCCCTACGTCGACGGGCTTGGCCCCCAGCGCGAGCAGCCGCGCCAACTCGGCCTCCTGGTCCCGGTCGGTGGGACTGACGTCGATGTGCAGCCGGAGCTTCCCGCGCCGCGGGTCGTCGCTCGGACTGATCACGAGAACCGGCGACGGCCCACCGAAGCCGACCCCCGCCGGCCCGATCGCGATACTCCCGTCGTCCTCCCGCTCGAACTCGACGTACCCGAGCACCTCACTCCAGAACCCGGCGAGCCGCTCCGGGTCGGCGGCGTCGATGACCAGCTCACTGATACGGGATGCCATGGCCGCCAGTGTACGGAGACGCCCTGGCCGGGGCCCCTGAATTCGAGACCGGGGGTGTCTGCGGGGGATGCCCCGGAGGGTGTCCCCTAGGGAATCGGGCGGTGGGGAATCATCCCAGGTGCTGACGCCGCGTCCTCCGGGGAAGAGGGAGGATGACGTCTGAGCTTGTTCCGTCCCCGTCTTCCTGCCTCGTCCCGCCGTCCGCATCTGGAGCCCGTACCCCATGTCCCGCAACCGTGCCTCCCTCCTCGCCCTCTCCGGTGCGGCCCTGAGTGCCGCCCTTCTGGTGGCGGGCTGTTCGTTGAGTGACGGGCCGGTGAAGAAGGCGGAGCGTACCTACACCGTGCGGGGGAAGGTCACCGTGATCGAGGCCGGGAGCTTCGGGGGTGACATCACCGTGCGGCCGCTCGCGGAGGGGGCGGACAAGGTGCGCGTGACCGAGCGGTACGAGTACAGCGGGTCGAAGCCGAACCCCGAACACAGCCTGAGCGACGGCCGGTTCACGGTGAAGAAGACGGACTGCGGGAACCCGGGGAAGCGGTGCACGGTCCACCTCACCGTGCTGGCGCCGCCCTCCGTGGCCGTCGACCTGAAGACGCAGGGCGGCGACGTCACCGTCGAGGGGACGTCCGGCGGCGTCGACGCCGAGACCAGCGGCGGAGACATCCGCGTCGAGGACTCCGCGTCCCGCTCGGTCCGCGCGCACACCCGGGGCGGGAACGTGACGGTCTCCTCCACCGCCGTTCCCGACGCGGTCGACGGGCGGACGCAGGGCGGCGACGTCACGGTGCGGGTCCCCCAGGGAGCGTACGCGGTGGAGGCGAGCACCTCGGGCGGCAACCGGAAGGTCACCGTCCCCTCGACCGCCGGCGCCCCGCACCGGATCAAGGCGGTCACGCAGGGCGGGAACGTCTCCGTCGTGAACTAGCAGGCGCAACCTTCTAGTTCAGGCCGGCCATGAACTCGCTCAGGAGGCGGTTCGCCGTGCCCGACTCGTAGAGGCGGGCGAGGTCCGCTCGGGCGAGGTGATGGTGGAAGTCGCCTCGGTAGGAGGCGTCGCCGGCGCTGTGGATCAGTTCGGTCCACCAGGTGGCGAACGCCTGGTAGTTCCAGACGTGGCGGAGGCAGGTCGGAGAGTAGGCGTCGAGGAGGGTCGTGTCGCGGTCGTTCTCCTGGTGGTGGACGATGGCGTTCGCGAGGAGTTCGGCGTCGTGGAGGGCCAGGTTCATGCCCTTCGCGCTCATCGGGGGGACGATGTGGGCGGCGTCGCCGAGCAGGTAGAGGCGGCCGTGGCGCATCGGGCTGTGCACCACACCGCGCAGCGGCACCAGTTGCCTGCTGATGATCCGCCCCCGGGCGGCCACGGGCTCGCCGAAGCGGGTCTCCAGCTCGTCCCGGATCCGTTCGTCCGGCCACTCCGACAGCGAGCTGTCCGGCGAGCACTGGAGGTAGAACCGGCTCGCGTGCGGGCCGCGGCCGAACTGGCCGGCGAAGCCGCGGGGATGCAGTGCCATCAGGGTCTGGTGCCGGGGAGGCACCTCCGCGAGGGCGGTCAGCCACACGAAGCCGTAGTCGTGGGAGTACCGGGTGAGGATCCCGTCGGGGATGGCCGTCCTGCTCACGCCGTGGTCACCGTCGCAGCCGGCGACGAACTCGCAGTGGATCGTCCGCGGGGAGCCGGTGGCGTCCCGGTAGCGGACGTGCGGGGACGCCTCGTCCGCGATGTCGTGCGGCGTGACGTCCTCGGCGTCGAAGCGGAGGTCACCGCCGTCGGCGACGAAGACGTCGATGAGGTTCCGGACGAGGACCTGCTGGGGGCAGAAGCGCCCGTCGCCGTGGTGGTCCGGTGTGAGGGTGAGGGGGCGGTCCTCGCCGTCGATCCGGAAGTTCAGCACCGGGTCGAAGGGGACCCCTCCGATCACCCGGTCCTCAAGACCCCACTCCCGGAACATGCGTGCCGCCCGGGTGTCGATGACACCGGCACGCTGCCGCTGCTCGACGTACTCGCGGCCGCGTTTCTCCAGGATGACGCAGTCGATTCCCTTGCGCAGTAAGAGGTTCCCGAGGGTGAGTCCCGCGACTCCCGCTCCCACGATCACCACGGTGGACGTTTCGGTCGTCTCTGTTGTCATGCCTTCATGGTTGCGGGGCACTGGGGCTGCGTGGCACCGGTATGCGGACAGGATGTACCGGAAAGCCGCCAAGGTCGTTGGCGGTGCCGGTCACCGGCTCTCGTCACCGGCTCTGTCATCGGCTCTCGTCACCGGCTCTCATCACCGGGTCCCGGTGCGGAGCTCCCGCTGGTAGCGGCCCGGCGTCTGGCCGACGATCGCCGTGAACGCCTCGATGAAGCTGGTGGGGTTGGCCCACCCCAGCCGCGTGGCCGTGTCGACGACCGGTTCCCCCTCGACCAGCCTCACCAGCGCGTGCTGGACGCGCAGCAGGCTCCGCCAGCGGTGGAAGCTCATCCCCAGTTCGGTCCGGAACAGGCGGCTCAGGGTCCGTTCGCTCGCCCCGGCCGTCCGGCCGAGTTCCGCCAGCGTCGAAGGGGTGGCGGGATCGGCGTGGAGCAGGTCCGTGACCGCGCGGAGGCGGTCGTCGGCGGGTGTGGGGAGGTACAGGTCTTCCTCGGGGACGTCGGCGAGTTCGTCGACGACCACGCGGCGGAGTCGGTCCCGCGCGTCCGGGCGCAGCCGGCGGCCGCCGGTCAGGACCAGCACCGCCTCCCGCAGCAGCGGTGACGCGGTGAAGACCGTGGGCCGGTCCGGCAGCGCGGCGCACAGCGGGCCGGAGACGTCCACCACCCGGACCTCCGTCCGCCCGTACGCGCGGTGGTAGTGCTCGAAGCCCGGCGGGGTCCACGTGACGCGGTTGGGCGGGGCGATCCACGTGCCGCGCTCCGTCGTGGTGGCGAGGACGCCCGCCGAGGGGTACAGCAACTGTCCGTCGATGTGGCGGTGGGGTGCCACGTCGTCTCCGTGGGCGAGGAGTCCGCGCATGTCCGCGTGCTTGGCGGCGAGGTCGGACTTCTGGTGGGTCTGGGGCACGGTGCCGAGCCTACTGGCGGGCTTTTGGGTGGAGTTCAGGCAGCGATCTCCCGCGCGAGCCCGGCGTTCGCGCGCTCGGCGACCCGAGCGCGGGCGGACGTCGGCCGGGTCGGCGCTTCAGGACGCCGCGGGCGGCGTAGTGGGTGAGGGTGTGGGGGTTGGCGGCGCGGGTGGTGGGGCTCATGAGCCGCCGGGGCGGCCTGCGGGCGCGTCATCGTCGGCAATCCCACATCCCGAGACGGAAATCGGCATGTTACCCGCCAACCAGGGCCATTCCCGGCACGTTTGGATGTGCGGGACGTCCGGTCAAGCGACCGAAAAGGCGTTCTGGACAAGGTTCCGGCCGGCTGCCTGTCCGGGGGTTCCGGGGCGCTGAGCTGCCGGAGTGCCCCGTGCCGCGCCGGCCGCCTGCCAAACGAACGCCCGGGAAAGTAGCACCTCTTCGGCCATTCGCCCGTTTGTCACTGAACAACCGCTTCCGGTTGGAGTCGGCAGATATTGCCGTGTTGACTTCTTGAGTCATGCAGTAACCGTGGGGTACACAAGGGGCGTTTGCCGCCCGAGTGGCAAGAGAAAGGGAAGTGATGCCACAAAGCACCTTGCCGGAAACGCTGCCCGAGACCCACCGCGTCATCCGCACCCGCACCGTCCTGCGGAACTACGCGCCGGAACCCATCGACGACGAGCACATCGACCACATGCTGGAGTGCATGCTCGCCGCGCCCACCGCCTCCAACAAGCAGGCCTGGTCGTTCGTGGTGGTGCGCGACCCGCGCAACGTCCGCCTCCTGCGCGCCTTCTCGCCCGGGATCATCGGCACCCCGGCGTTCGTCGTCGTCGCCTGCGTCGACCGGCGCCTGACCGCCGGCTTCACCGGCGAGGTCTCCCGCAAGATCTACGAGACCTCCAAGCTCTGCGTGGCCATGGCCGTGGAGAACCTGTTGCTCTCCGCGCACGCCCTCGGCTTCGGCGGCTGCCCGGTGAGTAGCTTCCGCGAGGAGATCCTGCGCGACCTCCTCAACCTCCCGGAGCCGCTCGAACCCGTGCTGCTGGTGCCCGTCGGGCGCCCGGCGCAGGCGCCGACACCGTCCGACCGCCGCGACAAGAACGAGGTCATCAGCTATGAAGTCTGGGGGAACCGTGGCACCGCAGAACCGGTTGCATGAGGACATCGCGCTGCTCGCCGCCTACCTGCTGAGCAGCGGCCGGGGCCTCCTCACCGAGCCCGCCGACTACGGCGCGTTCCGCTGCGCCGACGCCGCCCGCCGCACCCTGGAGATCCTGGAGAACGCCGGCGGGAGCACCCCCGGGCTCTCCGAGGTGCGGCAGCGCCTGGACGACTACATGTTCGCGCCCATGGGCGGCGACACGGACATCGGCCAGGTGCTGGACGAGCTCTGCTCGAAGATGGCCGAGACGCTGAAGGGCCGGATGGCGGAGGCCGAGGCGCCGAAGGACGCGCCGGCGTCCTGACGTTCCCGGCCCCCCACAGTCGAGGCGGATACCACCGACCCCCCTCCGGAGGAGAACTGACATGTCGCCGCATGAGCTGACGGACGCTTCCCCGATCGAGATGCACGGGGAACCGGTCGGCGAGAACTGCCGGCGCATCCTGCCGCGCGGAGAGCATGCCCTCATCGGCGTGAGCGCCGGCAACAGCTACTTCAACCAGGACCGGCTCACCGCCCTGCTGGACTGGACCGAGCGGTCCTTCGAGGACATCGATGTCGTGTACGTGGACACGGCGTTGGACGAGATGCTCCTCGCCGACGGGCGTACGCCCGAGAGCGCCGCCAAGTCCGTGAAGGCCACGGTCCGGGACGTCCGGCGGCGCATCAAGCGCGCCCGGGAACGGCTCGGACCGCAGGGCGACCGGATCCGCGTCCGGGCCTTATCCGAGATCATGGAACTCCCCGCCTACCAGGCCGTCCGCCGGGAGACCGACCGCGCCTTCCGGGAGGACGCGGAGTTCGCGGCCACCTGCCGGGCGATGGTCAAGGACATCGTCGAAAACCGCTCCGGTTCCGGGTCGGGTTCCAGCTCGGGCACCGGCGCCGTCACCGAGGCGCACCTGCGGGCCGGTCTCGCCTACGTCCAGGCGGAGGCGCCCCTGTTCGTGGACTGCCCCGCCATCTTCGACGTCCCGACGTCCGTGGTGGTCTACCACACGACGCCGCCCATAACCGCGCACCTCGCGGGCTGCCCCGAGGGCTTCCGCGCCGCTCCCGGGCAGGGCTACGCCCTCGTCCGTCCACGGGAGTGGTCACTCGCCGGGGTCTGAGGCCCGGCTGCCGGCGGCGTCGAACGCCGGCCGTCCGACCGCTCCGCCCGTCGCCGTCACCCCCCGACGGCGACGGGCGGAGCCGTCTCTCCCTCACGACGGAACGTGCGGCGGTACGCCTGAGGGGCGACCCCGATCGCGGCGTGCAGGTGTCGGCGCAGCGAGACGCCGGTGCCGAAGCCCGCGCGGTGCGCGACGGTGTCGACGGGCCAGTCGGTCGTCTCCAGCAGGTGCCGGGCCAGTTCGACCCTTTGGCGGGTGAGCCACCGGCCGGGCGTGGTGCCGGTCTCGTCGCGGAAGCGGCGGGTGAACGTGCGGACGCTCATGCCGGCGCGCGCCGCCAGGTCGGCCAGGGTGAGGGGTTCGCCGAGGCGCTCCTCGGCCCAGGCCCGGGCGGGGGCCGTGCCGGTGGCCGCCGGTTCGGGGACGGGCCGCCGGATGTACTGGGCCTGCCCGCCCTCCCGCCAGGGCGGCACCACGCAGGAGCGCGCGACCTCGTTGGCGATCCGGCTGCCGTGGTCGCGGCGGACGAGGTGCAGGCACAGGTCGATGCCGGCGGCCACGCCGGCGGAGGTGAGGACGTCGCCGTCGTCGACGAACAGCACGTCG
>NZ_JAIQLH010000430.1 GCF_020037025.1 Streptomyces huiliensis
GCGGGCCGGTGACTGGAAGCGGGTGGAGCTGCTGCGGCGGGAGGGGCTGCGGCATGGGGACGAGGTGCATCGTGGTTGATGACTGGGTTCCTCAACCGCTCGAACTCATCCTCGACACCGAACTCGACCGGTTCGGCGTCGTTGTCGGGTGGGACCAGGGCAGTCGGCAGATCCCCCTCCGTCCTCTCGCCGGCGGGCGGACCTGGCGGCCGGTGCGGTATCGCCGGGCCACCGCCACCGACAGGCTGCGCGCCCGCGTGAGCGAGTTGAACAAGGAGGGGCGCCCGTGGTGACGGGGTGCGAGGCGTGTCAGTGGTGGGACGCCGTGGTGGGGAGGGCCGAGGTGCGGGCGCGGACCGCCTGGGACCGGTGGGAGCGCGCCACCGCTGAGCGGCAGCGGGAGCAGTACGTCGGCAACAGGGCGGAACACGTCCGGCGGAGTCATGGCGGGCGGCGGCCCGATTCTCCGTTCGGCGGACGGGTGTAGGGGCCACGTGATAGGCAGACGGTGATCGCGTGACGACAGGGAGGGACCGTGCGGCAGAAGGCGAAGATATGGCTGGGGGTCGGGGCGGCGGTGGTCGCGGTCGGCGGGGTCGTCTCGCTGGTCCAGGACCAGGATGACGGCAAGGGGGACCCGGAAGCCAAGCCCAAGGCCGTTGCCTCGGCCCCGGCCTCGTCCGCCGCCGACCCCGCCGCGTCCACGGCCGTCAGCGGCATACCCAGGCCCGACGCGGGCCAGACGGCCCGGCTCGTCGCCGGGCTCCGGGAGGTGCACCCGGGGCTCGTGGTGAAGGAGGACCGGGCGGTCAGCCGGGCCAGGAGCACCTGCGCCGACATCGTGCAGGCCAAGGAACCGGCGGTCGTCCTGAAGAACGCGCGGCTCCGGTTCAGCGGCGGGAACGTGTCCCTCGACGACGCTCAGGCCGACCGGGTCGTGAAGGCGGTGGAAGCGGCGTTCTGCCACTGAGGCAGCCCGTCCGGCGTTTGAGGACGAGCGGCGGGGCCGCGACCAGGGGGTCTGGGGCGCAGCCCCAGGAAACGGTGAAAGGGCGGGACCGGGGCACCACCCCACCCCAGGCGCACACTGGAAGCATGTGCCGCAGCATCAAGACCCTCCGGGCCCCGATCACCCCCGACCCGGGCGAGGACGACATCCGCGCCGCCGCCCTCCAGTACGTCCGCAAGATCTCCGGCTTCCGCGCGCCCGCCGCGCACAACAAGGCCGTCTTCGACGAGGCCGTCGACGCCGTGGCCGAGGCGACGGCGCGGCTGTTGGACGGGCTGGAGGTACGGGGGAGCGGCGGGGTCAGGTCCGCTCCCGCCAGCGGTTCGTGATCGGGAGGCGGCGGTCCTTGCCGAAGCCCTTCGGGGAGATCTTCGTGCCGGGCGGGTACTGCCGCCGCTTGTACTCGGCGGTGTCGACCAGGCGCAGGACGCGCGCCACGAGCTCCTCGTCGAAGCCCTCGGCGACGATCTGCGCGTACCCCCGGTCCCGGTCGACGTACAGCTCCAGGATGCGGTCGAGGACGGGGTAGTCGGGGAGGGAGTCGGTGTCGACCTGCCCGGGGCGGAGTTCGGCGCTCGGGGGCTTGGTGATGGAGTTCTCGGGGATGGGCGGGGTCTCGCCGCGCTCCTCGGCGTGGCGGTTGCGCCAGCGGGCGAGGCGGAAGATGCCGGTCTTGTAGACGTCCTTGATCGGGCCGTACGCGCCGACCGAGTCGCCGTAGAGGGTCGAATAGCCGCACGCCAGCTCGGACTTGTTGCCGGGCGCGAGGACGATGTGGCCCTCCTGGTTGGAGATGGCCATCAGCATCGTGCCGCGCAGCCGGGACTGGAGGTTCTCCTCGGCGAGGCCGGTCAGGCCCAGGGCGCCCATGTAGGCGTCGAACATCGGGGCGATGGGCACGGTACGGAAGTTGAGGCCGGTGCGCCGGGCCAGTTCCTCGGCGTCGGCGATCGAGTGCGCGGAGGAGTAGCGGGACGGCATCGCGACGCCGTACACGTTCGCGGCCCCGACCGCGTCGCAGGCGACGGCCGCGACGAGGGCGGAGTCGATGCCGCCGGAGAGGCCGATGAGGACGCTGCGGAAGCCGTTCTTGGCGGCGTACGCGCGGAGGCCGGTGACCAGGGCCTGGTAGACCTCGGCGTCGTCGTCCAGGTGCTCGGCGACGGTGCCCGGCAGCGCCGGTTCCGCGGCCGGGACCGGGGCCGGGTCGGTGGAGATCGTGACGTGGTCGATCCGCAGGCCGTCGTCCACCGTGCCGGAGGGCGCCGCGGCCGGTGCCTCCGGCAGGTCGACGTCCAGGACCAGGCACGTCTCCTCGAACTGCGGCCCGCGCGCGATCACCCGGCCGTCCCGGTCGACGACGATGGAGTCGCCGTCGAAGACGAGCTCGTCCT
The DNA here is from genome assembly GCF_020037025.1 of Streptomyces huiliensis. GTDB lineage: Bacteria > Actinomycetota > Actinomycetes > Streptomycetales > Streptomycetaceae > Streptomyces > Streptomyces huiliensis. The sequence continues at coordinate 2,404 of NZ_JAIQLH010000430.1, forward strand.
GCCCGCCGGTCATGGCGAGGTACGCGGTGGTGCAGCCGGCCTCCTGGGCGCGCTTGCGGACCAGTTCCAGCCGGGTGTCGTCCTTCTCCCGCTCGTACGGCGAGGCGTTGACGGACACCAGCAGCCCGGCCCCGGCCGCGCGGGCGGCGGGCACCCGGCCGCCCTCCTGCCACAGGTCCTCGCAGATGGCCAGCGCCACGTCCACGCCGTGCACCCGGATCATCGGCAGGGTGTCGCCCGGCACGAAGTACCGGAACTCGTCGAACACCCCGTAGTTGGGCAGGTGGTGCTTGGCGAACGTCAGCACGGCCCGGCCGCCGTGCAGCACCGCCGCCGCGTTGAGCGGCGCGCCCGCCGGGCGGCCCAGCCGCGGCCGGGCCTCCTCGCAGCGGTCCAGGTAGCCGACGACGACGGGCAGTTCGCCGAGACCCTCGTCGGCGAGCCGGGCGGCGAGGGCCCGGAGTTCCTCGCGGCTCGCGTCCACGAAGGAGGAGCGGAGGGCCAGGTCCTCGACGGGGTAGCCGGTCAGCGCCATCTCGGGGAAGACCGCGAGGTGGGCGCCCTGTTCGGCGGAGTGGCGGGCCCAGCGGAGGACCGCGTCCGCGTTCCCGGCGAGGTCGCCGACGGTGGAGTCGATCTGGTTCAGTGCGAGACGGAGTCGAGCCACGCCGCCAGTTTAATCGTCTTCCTGACGCGATGGGGGGTGGAAGGGGGCCACCCGGGGCGGACCGGGTGGCCCTCTTCCGCCTGGGTGCGGCTACTTGCGGTAGCCGAGCAGCGTCATCATTCCCGACTCCGCGTGGTACACGTTGTGGCAGTGGAGCATCCACAGGCCCGGGTTGTCGGCGTCGAAGTCCACCTCCAGCCGCTGCCCCGGCAGCACGATCGCCGTGTCCTTGCGCGGCCCGCCGCCCGGCAGCGCGAACGTGTGGCCGTGCAGGTGCATCGGGTGCCACATCGCGCTGCGGTTGACGAACGCGAGCCGCACGCGTTCGCCCGCCGCCACCGGGTAGCGCTCCGACGGCTCGTACCGCCGCCCGTTCAGCGCCCAGTCGTAGCGCTCCATCGAACCCGTCAGCTCGAACGTGAGCGTCCGGTCCGGGCGGCGCTCCTTCAGACGTACGGGCTCCGCGGCCTTCAGCCGGCCCGCGGTGAGCGGCGTGCGGTCCAGCTCGGCCGGGCGGACGTCCGCGGCCGGGGCCGAGCCGCCGCCGGTGCGCAGCAGCGCCAGGGCGGTCCGCTTCTTGCCCTCCGCGAGCGCGGTGAGCGGGAAGACGCCGTCGCCGGCCGTCACCAGCACGTCGTACCGCTCGCCCATGCCCAGCAGGAGCGACTCCGTCTCCACGTGCTCGACCGGGAAGCCGTCCGTGTGGGTGACGGTCATGCGGTGGCCGCCGAGCGCGACGCGGAACGCGGTGTCGCCGCCCGCGTTGACGATCCGGATCCGTATCCGGTCGCCCGGCTTCGCCGTGAAGGTCTGCGGGGCGTCCGGTGTCCGGCCGTTGACCAGGTAGTACGGGTACGCGACGTCGCCCGCGTCGCCGCCGAGGAGGGGGCTGGTGGCGCCCATGAGCATCCGGGACGGGCCGTCGGCGGGGGAGGGGGTGACGGCCGCCATGTGGTGCATGCCGCCCATGCCGCCGCCCCCGCCGTGGTCCATGCCGCCGTGGCCGCCCCCGCCGTGGCCGCCCCCGCCGTGGCCGCCACCGTCCTGGTCCATGCCCTTGGCGAGCTCGGCGAGGACGGCGTCCGGGGTGCTGCCGTCGACCCCGTCCACCCAGTCGTCGAGGACGACGACCCACTCCTTGTCGTACTTCAGCGGCTCCTTGGGGTCCTCGACGATCAGCGGCGCGTACAGGCCGCGGTCCTGCTGCACGCCGGAGTGCGGGTGGAACCAGTACGTGCCCGGGCGGTCGACCGCGAAGCGGTACGTGAACGACCCGCCCGGGCGGACGGGCCGCTGGGTGACGCCCGGGACGCCGTCCATGTCGTTGCGCAGGGCGAGCCCGTGCCAGTGCAGGGACGTCGGCTCGGGGAGGTGGTTGGCGAGGGTGAGCGCGAGCGTGTCGCCCGCGGTGAGCCGGATCTCACGGCCCGGCAGGGCGTCGCCGTACGCCCAGCTGGCGACCTTCCGGCCGCCGAGGTCGAGCGTGGTCGCGGCGGCGGTCAGCTTGATCTCCCGGACCGGGCCGCCGGGCCGGCTTCGCCGCGCCTCGGCGGCGGCGACCTCCTTGCCGTCGGGCGCGACGTAGGCGACG
>NZ_JAIQLH010000431.1 GCF_020037025.1 Streptomyces huiliensis
TTCGCCGCGCCTCGGCGGCGGCGACCTCCTTGCCGTCGGGCGCGACGTAGGCGACGGGCTTCTTGGGCCCTGACGATCCGGATCCCGAGCAGGCGGTGAGCAGTCCGCCGGCGGCGGAGGCGAGGCCGGCGCCGAGGACGGCGCGGCGCGTGGTGGTGCGGCGCGTGGTGGTGCGGCGCGTGGTGGTGCGGCGCGTGGTGGTGCGGCGCGTGGTGGTGCGGCGCGTGGTGGTGCGGCGCGTGGTGGTGCGGCGCGTGGTGGTGCGGCGCGTGGTGGTGCGCATGGTGAAGGAACCCCTCTGCGGGTGTCGTCGGTGGTGTGCGCGGGCGCGTGCGCGCGTCCGCGGATGCGTACGGGCGCGGACGCGCTCCTATACGCGCAGCACCGACAACCGGGCGAGGGCCTTCCGCCGGGGTGGCGGCGGCG
>NZ_JAIQLH010000432.1 GCF_020037025.1 Streptomyces huiliensis
CCGGTGGCGGCGGCGGCTTCGGCGGCGGTCGTCCCGGCTTCGGCGGGCGTCCCGGCGGCCCCGGTGCCCGTGGTGGCACGCAGGGTGCCTTCGGCCGTCCCGGCGGTCCGGCCCGTCGCGGCCGCAAGTCCAAGCGTCAGCGGCGCCAGGAGTACGAGGCCATGCAGGCCCCGTCCGTGGGCGGCGTGATGCTGCCGCGCGGCAACGGCGAGAGCATTCGCCTGTCGCGTGGTGCGTCCCTCACCGACTTCGCGGAGAAGATCGGCGCCAACCCGGCGTCGCTCGTCGCCGTGATGATGAACCTCGGCGAGATGGTCACCGCGACCCAGTCGGTGTCCGACGAGACGCTGCAGCTCCTCGGCGGCGAGATGAACTACACGGTTCAGATCGTCAGCCCCGAGGAGGAGGACCGCGAGCTGCTCGAGTCCTTCGACATCGAGTTCGGTGAGAACGAGGGCGGCGAGGAGATGCTCGTCGCGCGTCCGCCGGTCGTGACCGTCATGGGTCACGTCGACCACGGTAAGACGCGACTCCTCGACGCGATCCGCAAGACCAACGTGGTCGCGGGCGAGGCCGGTGGCATCACCCAGCACATCGGTGCCTACCAGGTCGCGACCGAGGTCAACGACGAAGAGCGCAAGATCACCTTCATCGACACCCCGGGTCACGAGGCGTTCACCGCCATGCGTGCCCGTGGTGCCAAGTCGACCGACATCGCGATCCTCGTGGTGGCGGCCAACGACGGTGTCATGCCGCAGACGATCGAGGCCCTGAACCACGCCAAGGCGGCCGACGTGCCGATCGTGGTCGCGGTCAACAAGATCGACGTCGAGGGCGCCGACCCGACCAAGGTGCGCGGTCAGCTCACCGAGTTCGGTCTGGTGGCCGAGGAGTACGGCGGCGACACGATGTTCGTCGACATCTCCGCCAAGCAGGGTCTGAACATCGACAAGCTGCTCGAGGCCGTCGTCCTCACCGCCGACGCCGCGCTCGACCTGCGCGCCAACGCGGAGCAGGACGCGCAGGGCATCGCGATCGAGGCCCACCTCGACCGCGGCCGCGGCGCCGTGGCCACCGTCCTCGTCCAGCGCGGCACCCTCCGCGTCGGCGACACGATGGTCGCGGGCGACGCCTACGGCCGCGTGCGGGCCATGCTCGACGACAAGGGCCAGAACGTGGAAGAGGCGGGTCCGTCGACCCCGGTCCTCGTCCTCGGTCTGACCAACGTCCCGGGCGCCGGCGACAACTTCCTGGTTGTCGACGAGGACCGCACGGCTCGCCAGATCGCCGAGAAGCGCGCCGCGCGTGAGCGCAACGCCGCCTTCGCCAAGCGCACCCGCCGGGTGTCCCTCGAGGACCTCGACAAGGTGCTCAAGGCCGGTCTGGTGCAGGATCTCAACATCATCATCAAGGGCGACGCGTCCGGTTCGGTGGAGGCTCTCGAGTCCTCGCTGCTCCAGCTCGACGTCGGCGAAGAGGTCGAGATCCGCGTGCTGCACCGCGGTGTGGGTGCGGTCACCGAGTCGGACATCAACCTGGCGACCGGCTCCGACGCCATCGTCATCGGCTTCAACGTCCGCGCCGAGGGCCGTGCCACCCAGATGGCCGAGCGCGAGGGCGTCGACGTCCGGTACTACTCGGTCATCTACCAGGCGATCGAGGAGATCGAGGCGGCCCTGAAGGGCATGCTGAAGCCGGAGTACGAAGAGGTCGAGCTCGGTACGGCGGAGATCCGCGAGATCTTCCGCTCGTCCAAGCTGGGCAACATCGCGGGTGTTCTCATCCGCTCCGGCGAGGTCAAGCGCAACACCAAGGCGCGCCTCATCCGCGACGGCAAGGTCATCGCGGAGGAGCTCAACATCGTCGGTCTGCGTCGTTTCAAGGACGACGTCACCGAGATCCGCGAGGGCTTCGAGGGCGGTATCAACCTCGGAAACTTCAACGACATCAAGATCGACGACGTCATCGCGACGTACGAGATGCGCGAGAAGCCGCGAGGCTGATGACGCAGCCCGCGCGGAGCGCGGTCCACCAGGGGTGGTGGCCGGGCGACGGGTGGGCAGGTCGTCCGGGGCCGGTCGGCGGGGAATATCCCGTCGATCGGCCCCGGCCGTTCCGTGTACGGTTTCGAATGAGCCGTACACCATTACGGATGCCGAAGGCCCCACGGGTGGCATGAACCCGCATTACATGTACGTAGGGACGCTGTCCTTCGACCTCCTCCTCGGCGACGTCCGGTCGCTGAAGGAGAAGCGCTCCGTCGTCCGCCCGATCGTCGCCGAGCTGCACCGCAAGTACGCGGTGAGCGTGGCGGAGGTCGGCGACCAGGACCTCTACCGCAGGGCCACGATCGGCCTGGCGGCGGTCTCCGGCGACGTGGGGCACCTCACGGACCTACTGGACCGCTGCGAGCGCTGGGTCGCCGCACGTCCCGAAGTGGACCTGCTGTCAGCGCGGCGGCGGTTCCACGGCGAGCACGACGACTGAAACACCAAGAAGGAGACGGACCAGTGGCCGACAATGCGCGGGCTAAGAAGCTGGCGGACCTCATCCGGGAGGTGGTGGCCCAGAAGCTGCAGCGCGGCATCAAGGACCCGCGGCTCGGCAGCCACGTGACCATCACGGACACCCGGGTCACCGGCGACCTGCGGGAGGCTACGGTCTTCTACACGGTCTACGGCGACGACGAGGAGCGCGCCGGCGCGGCCGCCGGACTGGAGAGCGCCAAGGGCATGCTCCGGTCCGCGGTCGGCAAGGCGGCGGGGATCAAGTTCACCCCGACCCTGACCTTCGTGCCGGACGCCCTGCCGGAGAACGCCCGGACCATCGAGGACCTCCTCGACCGGGCCCGCAACCTGGACGCCAAGGTGCGCCAGGAGGCGTCGGGCAAGGACTTCGCCGGCGAGGCGGACCCGTACCGCAAGCCGGGCGAGGACGACAACGGGGACGCCGAGGGCGGCGCCTCCGCATGAAGCGCAAGACCCCGCCCGGCCCCGACGGTCTGGTCATCGTCGACAAGCCGGCCGGCTTCACCTCGCACGACGTCGTCGCCAAGATGCGCGGCATGGCCAAGACCCGCCGCGTCGGGCACGCCGGGACCCTCGACCCGATGGCGACCGGCGTGCTCGTCCTCGGCGTCGAGCGGGCCACCAAGCTGCTCGGTCACCTCGCGCTGACCGAGAAGGAGTACGTGGCCACCATCCGGCTCGGCCAGAACACCCTCACGGACGACGCCGAGGGCGAGATCACCTCGTCGGCCGACGCCTCCGGGGTCACCCGGGAGGCGATCGACGCCGGCGTGGCCAAGCTGACCGGGGCCATCATGCAGGTCCCGTCCAAGGTCAGCGCGATCAAGATCGACGGCAAGCGCTCGTACAAGCGGGCGCGCGAGGGCGAGGACTTCGAGATCCCCGCCCGCCCGGTGACCGTCTCGTCCTTCGTCGTGCACGCCGTGCACCCGGCGGAGGCCGAGGACGGCACCCCGGTGCAGGACGTGCTCGTCTCGGTCGTCTGCTCGTCCGGCACCTACGTCCGCGCCCTGGCGCGCGACCTGGGCGCGGACACCGGCGTCGGCGGCCACCTCACGGCGCTGCGGCGCACTCGCGTCGGCCCCTACGGGATAAGCGAGGCGCGCACGCTCGACCAGCTCCAGGAGGAGCTGGCCGTGATGCCCGTCGCGGACGCGGTATCCGCCGCGTTCACGCGCTGGGACGTCACCGAGGAGCAGGCGAAGCTGCTCGGCAACGGCGTCCGGGTGCGGATGCCGCTCTTCGAGACCACCGGTCCGGTCGCCGTCTTCGGCCCGGACGGCGCCTTCCTCGCCCTGGTCGAGAACCAGGGCGGGCGGGCGAAGATCCTGGCCGTCTTCGGCTGATCCTCGCTTCGGGACAACGCCTCGGGAACACCGTGGGGGGGGGGGCCC
>NZ_JAIQLH010000433.1 GCF_020037025.1 Streptomyces huiliensis
CCCCACGACCCCCCTCCCTCCATCTCTATCCATCTCATACGCACGATTCACCCCAACGGGCAGGCGCTCGGAGTGAACGATGGGGGTGCAAGGGGGCGCGTTCGGCTCGCGATCTGTCCCGCCGATCACCGGCTGCCTACCTTCGGAACGTACGGGCGTACGCACGTACGGTCACGCGGGGAGGTTCGGCGGATGAGCGGTCGGCGGACCGATGCGGACGAGTCCTTGGTGCGCATCAGGGACCTCGCCGGGCGGCGGCGCGGCACGGGCTTCCCGGTCGACGACAGGTGCACCCTGATCACCAGCCACGAGGCGGTCGACGGCCTCGCCTGCCTGGTGCTGCACGCCGCGGGCGACCGCACGGTGGTGGTCGGCTCCGAGGCCGTCACCCCGCTGCCCGACTGCGACCTGGCCCTGGTCCGGACGGAGGGCCTGGACCTGCCGCCGCTCGCCGTCGCCGCGGAGGAGCACATCGCGGGCGGCATGGAGGTCAGGCTGCGGGCCGGCCGCTGGCACGACGCCTCGATCGTCGGCGAGCCCCTGGTGACGTACACCGCCACGGACCGCTTCCACCTGCTGCGCACCGCCCTGGAGCTGTCCCTCCCGGAGCGGACGCCGCTGCGGCTGGGCGAGGAGGCCACCGGCGGCCCGGTGCTGGACGCGCGCACCGGAGCGGTCATCGCCGTCCTCGGTACCGCGCTGCACGCCGAACGCCGGGCGGGAGGCTACGCGATCCCGCTCCGGGCCACGGCGGCGGCCGACCCCGACGGGCCGCTGGCCGCCCTCCTGGACCGGAACGCGGCGACCGTCCCCGCCTACGGCCGCGACCTGAACCTCGCCGGCGCCCTCCAGCTCACCGGCACCGCCCTCGGCTCGGTGGTCACCCCCCGCACCTGGCGCGACCCCGTCGAGCGGCCGGAGACCGTCCGTGAGTTCACCTGCTTCCTGGCCGGCGGGGCGCCCGGCGGCCGCGCCCTGACCCGGGAGGCCGGCGGGGACGGCCCCGGCGGCCCGTACGTCCTCGGCCTGGTCGGCGAGCCGGGCACCGGCCGCACCACCGAACTGGGCGCCCTCGCCGCCCGCCGCTCGCGCGGCGC
>NZ_JAIQLH010000434.1 GCF_020037025.1 Streptomyces huiliensis
CGACGACGCGCCGCGCGACCTCGCGGTCCGGGCGCTGCGGGCCGTCCACCGGCGCCCGCCCGAACGGCGGCGCGTCGACGGCGACCCCGGCCTCTGCCACGGTCTGGCGGGGCTCCTCCACATCACCTCCCGCCTCGCCACGACACGGGCGACGGCGAACTCGCCTGCGCCGCCGCCCGCCTGGCGGCCGGCCCGTTCCCGCCCGGCGGCGGCCCCGGCTTCCTCGACGGCGCCGCCGGGGTGACGCTCGCGCTCCTGGGCGCCGCCACGGACGTCGAACCGGGGTGGGACCGGGTCCTGCTGCTGGCGTGACCGAAGGGCGGGAATGGGACGGTGACGCGCTCTCCGCCCGATAGTGCTGCCGGTTTCCGTTGTGGCCTGATTTCGCGACCCGATACCGAGATGCGTTGACAAGTTTTCAACGAAGGCTGTTCACTGCCCGATGCGAGCAGCCGGTCGTGTGGTGGGGCGAGAACACACGCGTGTGACGCCGTTTCCGTGTCCCAAGGCCCCCTCCCCCGGCGGCTTCCGGGGGCGGCGCGCCGGCCACCCACTCCATGGGTCCCCGCCACCTCCGGCCATCCACCCCTCCGACCCCAGGAGTTCTCGTGAGACACCAGCGCTTGGCCTCGCTGCTGACGGCCGTCGTCGCCGTGACGGGCCTGGCCGCCCTCGGCCCCACAGCGTCCGCCGCGTCCGCCACGCCCGCGGCGCCCACCGCGCGTACCGTCGGCACCTGCGACAACGCGCCCGCCTGGAAGGCGGGCACGTGGTACCCCGCCGGAACGGTCGTCCGGTACACGGACGGCAAGTACTACGTCGCGGAGCATGACAACCCGGGGTACGACCCGCTGATCAGCACCTGGTACTGGGACCCGTACACCTGCTCCGGCAACCCCCAGCCCGGCGGATTCGTCGTCAGCGAGGCCCAGTTCCGGCAGATGTTCCCGAACCGGAACGGTTTCTACACGTACAGCGGCCTGGTCGCGGCCCTGAAGGCGTACCCGGGCTTCGCCAACACGGGCAGCGACACGGTCCGCCGGCAGGAGGCCGCGGCCTTCCTCGCCAACGTCGACCACGAGACCGGCGGCCTGGTGCACATCGTGGAGCAGAACACCGCCAACTACCCCACGTACTGCGACCGGAACCAGCCTTACGGCTGTCCGGCCGGGCAGGCCGCCTACTACGGACGCGGGCCCCTCCAGATCAGCTGGAACTTCAACTACAAGGCGGCCGGCGACGCGCTCGGCCTGGACCTGCTGAAGAACCCGTGGCTGGTGCAGAACGACGCGTCCGTCGCCTGGAAGACCGCGCTCTGGTACTGGAACACCCAGCGCGGCCCGGGCAGCATGACGCCGCACGACGCCATGGTCAACGGCCGCGGCTTCGGCCAGACGATCCGCAGCATCAACGGCGCCGTCGAGTGCGACGGCCGGAACCCCGCGCAGGTGCAGCACCGGGTGGACAGCTACCGGAAGTTCGCCCAGATCCTCGGCGTCGCGCCGGGCGGCGACCTGTACTGCTGAGCCGACGGTCCCGACGGCTGACCGCGCGGTCAGCCGTCCCCGCGGGCGAACCGCCGCAGCACATGGACGACGCGCACCACGCCGAGAGCGACCCCGAGGGCCGTCCCGGCCCACACCAGCGCCTTCCCGAAGCCGGTCGGCAGATCCCACACCAGAACCGGCCCGGCCACCGCCGCGAACACCACGAACCCCACAAAGCACGCGCTGAACAGCGCGTACCCGATCTCGACCGTGACGGCGTCCCGCTGCGCCTGACCGCGTGTCCCACTCCCCATCATCCGCCCAGCCTCTCATCTCCGGCCGGGATACGGGCGGTCACGGCCGCGTTCCCGCCGCACCGGGACCGCCGCCTGGCGCGCCGGGCCCGGCACCGGAGGGCCGGCCGGGCTACCGTCGGCCGGGTGGAACTGCTGCTGATGTCCGACACCCACCTGCCGAAACGTGCCAAGGCCCTGCCGCCCGAACTCCTCGACCTGGTACCGCGGGCCGACGTGGTGATCCACGCGGGCGACTGGGTGGACGCCGCGACGCTGGACCTGCTGGAGGCGCGGTCGCGTCGGCTGGTCGCCGTGTACGGCAACAACGACGGTCCCGAACTGCGCTCCCGGCTGCCGGAGGTGGCCTACGCGGAGCTCGGCGGCCTGCGCTTGGGCGTCGTCCACGAGACCGGCGCGGCGCAGGGCCGCGAACGGCGCTGCGCGGAGCGCTTCCCCGACCTCGACGTGCTCGTCTTCGGCCACAGCCACATCCCCTGGGACTCCACGGCCGCCGACCGGCTGCGCCTCCTCAACCCCGGCTCCCCCACGGACCGCCGCCGCCGGCCGCACTGCACCTACATGACGGCGACCGCCACCGAGGGCCGCCTCACCGACGTACGGCTGCACACGCTCCCGCGCCGGACGTGACGGATGTACCTGACGTGACGATGTGACGCGTCGCGCGCCGGGCCCGCTCCGTAAACCGGTGGCTCGTGTCCCCCGCCCGGCGGGATGATGCCCGGTGCGCCGGTCGCGCGCCGCCGGGCCGTCCTCAGCGGGCTCGGCCCGGACGCGGCGGTGTCCGGAACGTGTTCGCCCCTCGCTCGGGAAAGCACGGCGATGACCAAGTCCCCGCCCGAACCGCCCGACCCGTCCAAGCGGACCGAACCGTCCGGCCCGCCCGACCCGGCGGGTTCCGGCCCCGGCCCGGGAGTCGAGAGTCGGTGCGCCCGGCACCTCGGGCGGCCTCAGCAGGACTCGCGGACGTACCCCTTGGACCCGGCGGGCCGGACGTCGTGGTCGCGGAGGGTGATGGACAGCTTCCCGCCCCAGGAGCGGCAGGCGGTGGTGAAGTCCTTCTTCCCGTACTCGATGTCGAAGATCCGGCCCTGGTAGGCGTCACCGTACGCGGGGCACTCCTTGTAGCGGCCGCACTCCTCGACGACGGCGAAGTCGAAGCCGATGCGGGCGTGCTGGGGCAGCAGGTCGGCGGTGTTCTTCTGGGCGATGGCCAGGTGGTTCCGGTGGGCGCGGGCGGCCAGGAGGCGGGCGAAGGCGGCCGCGTGCTCCCGGGTGAGCTTCCCGTCGGAGCGCTCGTAGGAGTCGAGGTTGTCCGGTTCCACGGCGTCGAACCCGGCGTCGGCGCAGCCGTCGATCCAGGGGCCGACGATCTTCATCAGGGCGTCGCGCTTGGCCGGAGTGGAGATGTCCAGCAGGGGCTCGTCCCAGTCCTCGTCGATGATCAGGCCGCCGTCGCCGTTCTTCAGGAGCAGGTCCGGGTGGCGCTTCTTCCACCAGTCGACGGCGTCGCCCGGCTGCGTCTGGAAGGCGTTGACGTAGCAGATGTTGTACACCTCGTCGTCGTCGACGGGCTTGGCCGTGCGGTCGCGGGAGACGGCGCGGACTCCTTCGGGCGGCGGGTAGGCGCCGCCGAGTTGGTAGTCGAAGGCGGTGTTCGCGTCGGGTATCCACACCTTCTCCGGGGCGTCGGCGTGCCCGGACTTCCGAGGAGCGGCGTCCTCGTGCGATCCGGAGGCGGAACAAGCCGTGGCGAGGACCGTGGACAGGGCCATGACGGCGAGCGCGGCGCGGGAGCGGAGAATCGTCACGGAGCAACCTTACGTTCCGGCCGTCAGGACCCGATCTCCACCACCCGCGCCCAGGCTGGCGGCGCGTCCGGGACGTACTCGGGATCGCCCTCGTCCCACGACCGGCCCGCGTCCGGCCGCCGGAACAGGCCGACCACCGTCCGGCACGGCGGCCGGGTGTCCGGCCAGGGCGTCTGGCCGTCCGTCAGGGCGACGATCACGTCGGGGCGGTGCGCCGCCCGGAGGGCCCGGGCGAAGCCCGTGCGGAGGTCGGTGCCGCCGCCGCCCGTCAGCGGGATCGCCTCGGCGCGGCACAGGGCGTGCACCCCCTGCGCCGCCGCGTCGCAGGGCAGGACGGTGACCAGGTCGCGGCGGCCCCCGACGGCTTGGGAGATCGCGGTCACTTCGAGGAGGGCGCTGCCCAGTTCGGCGTCGCTGACGGAACCCGAGGTGTCGATGATCACCGTCACCCGGGGCGGTCTGCGCCGCAGGCTCGGCAGCACCGCGCCGGGCAGCGCGGCCGAGCGGCGTGCCGGCCGGCCGTAGGAGTAGTCCTCCCCCGCGCCGCTGCCGGCGGCGGCCGACCGGACGGCCGCGCCGAGCAACTCCCGCCAGGGCTGCGGCGGATGGCACACCTCCTCGGCCCACCGGCGCCAGCTCCGCGGGGTGTCACCCGGGCGGGCGGTGATCCCCTGGGCCACCCGGAGCCGGACCGCGTCCCGCTCGTGCTCGCTCAAGGCGTGTGCGCCCTCCGGCCCCGACTCCCAGTCGCGTTCCAGCCCGTCGGCACCGCTGCCGCAGTCGAGCCAGGCCAGGTCGCGGGTGTGCGGGCCGAGGCGGAAGAGGCGCAGGTAGTCCTCCATGAGCTCGCCCTCGGGCAGCCCCAGGGCCGCCGGGACGACGGCGCCTTCCGGCCGGACCAGACCGTCGCCGAACACGTCGTCGTTGATCTCGCAGTCCGCGGCGATGTTCATCCGCAACCGGTCGGCGCGGCCGGTCAGACCGCGTTCCCGGGCGACCCGGTCGCCGCGCCCGTGGTGGTCGCGCAGCAGGTGCGCCACCTCGTGCACCCAGACGCCGGCCAGTTCCTCCACCGGCGTCCGGGCCACGAACGCGGGCGAGACGTAGCACCGCCAGTACCGGTCGACCGCCATCGTCGGCACCCGCCACGAGGCCACCGTGTGCAGCGCGAAGAGGGCCGTCGCCAGGTAGGGCCGCACGCGGACGGCGTGCAGCCGGGCGGCGAAGAGCTTCTCGGCGTCGAGCGCGTCGTCGGCGGCGGGGGCGGGGGCGGCGGGGGC
>NZ_JAIQLH010000435.1 GCF_020037025.1 Streptomyces huiliensis
CCCGCGCCGGAGGCGTCAGGCGTGACGCGCGCCCCGTCGCCGCTCATCGCCCACCCCGCGCGCCGGCCCCCGAGCGCTCCGCCGCGCGGTCGGCGTGGTGGGAGAGGGCGACCGTTCCGGCGAGCCGGTCGATCACCACCGGGACGTCCCAGTCCGGGCGGCGGAGGGCGGCGAGGGTGGTGGCCGGGACGACGACGAGGTCGGGGGCGCCGGTGGTGGCGGCCCGGGCCAGGAGGGTCCAGGCCGCGTCCCAGCGGGAGCGCTCCGGGCGTTCGCGGACGGCCGCCACGACGGCGTCGAGGACGGCCTGTCGCCGGTCGCCCCGTTCGGGCAGGGCGGCGCCGGCGGGGTCGGCGAGGAGGGTTTCGGGGTCCGGGAGGTCCATCCGGTCCAGGTAGGCGAGCAGTTCGAGGCCGGGGCCGTCGCCGACCGTGCCCCGGGCCAGGAGGGAGAGCACGTCGCGGGAGGATCCGGCCGCCGTCGCGAAGGCGGTCAGCCGGAGCACCGCCTCCCAGCTGCGGGGCGACGGCCAGGGGCCGCCCCGGCGGGTCTCGCCGGACGGCAGCCGGTGGACGAGCGCGGGGCGCGCGGTGAGGAGCCCGCACACCGCGCGGCGGGCGAGGTCCACGGCCTCCGGGAGCCGCTCGGGGTCGAGCCGGGGCAGGACGGCCCGGGCCAGGTCCCGCCGAGGCCCCGGACGACGGTCTCGGGGTCGTGGGTCCACTGGAGGTGGACGAACCGGTTGGCGAGCGGCGGGCTCAGTTCCCAGCCGTCGGCCGCCGAGGCCCGCGGGTTGGCGGCGGCCACGATGCGTACGCCGGGCGGCAGTCGCAGCGCGCCGATCCGGCGTTCGAGGACGAGCCGGAGCAGGGCGGCCTGGACGGCCGGCGGGGCGGTGGAGAGTTCGTCCAGGAAGAGCAGCCCGCGGCCCGCCCGTACCAGGCGTACCGCCCAGTCCGGCGGGGCCATGGGCACGCCCTGCTCGGCGGGGTCGTCCCCGATGACGGGCAGGCCGGAGAAGTCGGACGGTTCGTGGACGCTGGCCACGACCGTGGTGAGCGGGAGGTCCAGGGCCGCCGCGAGCTGGGTCAGGGCGGCGGTCTTGCCGATCCCCGGCTCGCCCCAGAGGAGGACGGGGAGGTCGGCGGCGACGGCCAGGGTCAGGGCCTCCAGCTGCTCGTCGGGGCGCGGTTCGGTGGTGGTCTCGTGCAGCAGGGACAGCAGGGCGGCGGCGACGTCGAGCCGGGAAGCGCCGTGGGGCGTGACAGTGGTCATGAGGAAGTCACCTGTGAGTGTGCGGGGCCGCAGGGGCCGATGGGTGAAGGGCGTGTCGCCTGAGGTCAGTCGGACGTCGCGTGCCGTGGGCGGGCGCGGTGGCCGCTGGGCCGGGCGAACCGGTCGACGCGGGCGTACGCGGGTCCGGCAACGGTCAGGTCCGCCCGGTACCTCCCGTGCGCGATCCGCCGGCGCGCGGCGGTCTCCAGGGCGTCGCGCAGGGCGCCGTCGCGCAGCGTCGCGTCCGGGCCCAGCAGCTCCTCGACGACGGCCAGCGCGCCGGCGGCGTCGCCGTGGTCGAGGCGCTCGCGGACGCCGGGGAGGCAGTCGGGGTGCCGGTACGCCTCGTCGACGGCCTGGAGGCAGGGCAGCGGCGTGCCGGTGAGGGCGGCGAGCAGTTCCTCACGCCGCAGGGTGTCCGGGTCGTGGTCGAGCGGGACGAGCGCGCCGTCGACGAGGCCGATCCGGTGTGTCTCCCGCCGGTCCCCTCCGCCGTCCCGCCGGCACTCGACGAGGCGGTACGGGCCGGCGGCCGCGGGTGCCGGGGGCGGGCCGCTCGCCACGTGCCCGGGTACGAGGGCCGCGGCGACGAGCGGGTGCAGCCGGCCGGCATCCAGGGCACCGGCCCGGAGGAGGACGAGGTCGGGCGGCACCCAGGTCGCCGCGTCGGGCAGGACGGGCAGTGCGGCGCTGTCGGCACGGGCCGGCGCCGGGCCGATCCGCGCCGAGGGCGGCCCGTCGCCGGCCGCGTCGACGTCGAGGAGCAGCCGGTGCCGGGCCCCGCACCTGACGAGGACGGGCCCGCCGGACCGGCCCGCGGAACGGAGGAGGATCGCCGCCTCGGCGGCCCACCGGTCGACGGCGTACCAGGGACTCGCCGTTGGGGTCCCCGGTGGTGGGCGGTGCTCGGCGGGGCACTGGTCGGCGCCCGACCGGACCCGTAGGTCGCCCGAGCGGTCGGCGTCCCACAGGTGCCGGTGCAGGTCGAGGCGGAACCGCCGGTTCGGGCGGGGGTGGGGGTGGGCGCGCGGGCCGTGGCGACCGCCGGCCCCGGGACGGGAGCCGTCCCACAGCGCGAGGCCGA
>NZ_JAIQLH010000436.1 GCF_020037025.1 Streptomyces huiliensis
CGGCCCCGGGACGGGAGCCGTCCCACAGCGCGAGGCCGACCCGCTGGCCGGCGCCCGCCCACGCGGGCGGGGTCCGGACCACCAGGTGCACGGAGCCCGCCGGGCTGCCGCCGCTCTCCCGGGTGGTGTACCGGGCGAGCGTGAGGGTGAGGCCGGGGCGCAGCAGTCCGTCGGGGGCGATCCTGGGCAGGTGCCAGCGCAGCAGGTCCGGTGCCAGCCGACGGAGGTCGGCCCGGATCCGGGCCGCGAGGTCGCGGCCGTGGGCGCGGGCGGCGGCCTTGAGGTCGAGGTCCACGTCGACGCCGGCGACGGCGCACGCGCCCGCCCAGTCCCCCGCGTGCCGGCGGGCGGTGGCGGTCTCGATCACGGGGGCCGGCACGGCGAACTCGCGCACGCGCGGCCAGAAGGACAAGGACGGAGAGAAGGGGGAGAAGGGGGAGGAATCCTCGTTCGCGATGTGAGTGGCCATCAGCACTCACCTTGCGCGGACGGGACCTCCGATCTGTGAGGGAAGTAAGTCGTCATCGCGGTGATCGTATCGATCGGTGGGGCCGGGCCGCCAGGGAATTACGGGCCACGGCGGATGCGCGCCACGGCGGAAGGGCCGGCCCGCCCCGGACGAACGGGGGCGGGCCGGCCGTCGCGCGTCGCTCAGGTGCGCACCATGAGCCACGCCCCGACGCCGTTGCAACCGGTCGACGAGAAGGTGGTGTTGCGGTATCCCGGCGGGATGGGGGAACCGGAGCAGGCCCACATGCGGTTGCGGATCTGTTCCTGGTACCAGGAGCCGATGCCGTTGCATCCGGTGCGGTTGTGGTTCGTGTTGACGTAACCGGCCGGGATCGGGGAACCGGCGCACGTCCAGCGGCCGTCACGGGCGAGCTCGTGGTACCAGGCGCCGATGCCCGTGCAGCCGTTGCGGTCGTAGTTGGTGATGACGTAGCCGGACACGATCGGCGAGCCGGAGCAGGTCCAGATGCCGTCCTTCACGGGCCGCTGGAACCAGGAGCCCGCGCCCTGGCAGCCGGTGCGGTCGTAGCCGGTGATGACCCAGCCGTCCGGTACGGGGGACCCCGAGCACGACCACTTGCCCTCTCTCGCGGCGGCCTCGCCCGCGGTCACCCCGGTGAGACCGGCCACGAGCAGCGCGACCGCTCCCACGGCCGCGGCGATCCTGGCGCGCAGGGTCGTCCCGGCGGCTTCCGGCGTCCTCGTCACGCGCCGCCGCAGGCTCCGCCATGGCCGGAATTGCCTGTCCATTTCCCACCGTTCCCCTCGTCATGCCCATATCCAGGGCTGCCGTCGGCGGTAAGGACACCGGAGTCGGGCGGGAAAGTCATCAGGCCCGGCGGCGATGTGAGAAGCCCATCACCGTGATCGAACACCTGCGCGAACAGTGGTGGTTGTGCTACTCGGGCGGCGGGCCCTGACGGCCGCTCCCGCGCCGTCAGGCGGCGTTCCCCGCACGGGCCATGGCGCCGTCCGCCTCCCGCAGGGCGGCGAGGAAGGCGTCGGCCGACCGTGCCCCGCTCACCGTGCTGCCGTCCTCGAAGAGGAACAACGACACCGAGCGCACCCCGAGTTCGGCGGTGGTACGGAAACCGGCGGCCACGGCGGCCGCGTCGCCGTCCGAGTCCCGGTCCGGATCCCCGTCGACGCCGCTCCGCGCGGCGACGTCCCGCAGGACGGCGGGGTCGGCGACGTTGCGGCCCTCGGTGAAGTAGGCGTCGAACAGCAGGGCCGCGGTCCGCTCCCCCGCGCCCTGGACGGTCGCCCGGGCGATGAGGCCGTGCGCGGCGCGGGTGTTGGCGAAGACCGCGCGGTCGAAGCGGACGTCCAGGCCGCTGCGGGCGGCCAGGGCGGTGAAGTCGGCGGTCCGCTCCTCGGCCGCCGGCCCGAAGACCCGGCGGTGGACCTCCCGCAGCGGCTCGCCGTGTGTGGGCGCGTCGGGCGCCACCTGGAACGGCAGGAACCCGGTCTCCACGACCCCGCCCTCGGCCCGGAAGCGCTCCACGGCCCGCAGGTAGTGGGTGAATCCCAGGAACGACCAGGCGCACGCGACGTCCAGCACGATTCGGACCTTCATGACGGTGAACTCCCTTGCCACGGGCGGGATGAGCGGCGGCCCGCGGGCGTCGCCCCGTGCCGCGTCCCTCGGTACGGTCCCGAACCTACGGGGGCGCCGGCCGGGGCCGCATCTGTCGGATGACCGGGTCCGTCCGCCCTGGTCACGGCGGTCGGCGGGCGGCGGCCGGACGGCGGGGGCCGCCGGCGCCGGCCCCGGATACGATCACCGCGCACACGACGTCCGTCCCGTGCCCGGCCGTTCGACGGTCCGGGCGGGGCACCGCAGCGGCCAGGCAGGGGACTTCCGTATGGCGAGAACCGAGACGACGAGAGCCGGAGCGACGCGGGCGGGGGCGGGCGCGGCGGCGCGTACCCGCGTACGGCGCGCGGCGGCGGTGGCCGTGAGCGCCGCCGTGCTGGCGACGCTGGGCCTGACGGGCGCGCCGGGT
>NZ_JAIQLH010000437.1 GCF_020037025.1 Streptomyces huiliensis
CTCCGGCCGCGGCCCCGCCCGGAGCGGCACCGCCCCGCCACCGCGCGTCCCCGCGGCGCCCCGCCGCCCCCGCTTCCCGCCCGGACACCCCGGTCCCGCACGGCGTCCCCCGCCGCCCCGCGCACCGGTTAGGCTGGTTCCGTGGCAGTCGTTGACGTATCCGAAGAGCTCAAGTCCCTCTCCTCCACCATGGGGTCGATCGAGGCCGTTCTGGACCTCGACAAGATGAGGGCCGACATCGCCGTGCTCGAGGAGCAGGCGGCAGCCCCGTCGCTGTGGGACGACCCGGAGGCGGCGCAGAAGATCACCAGTCAGCTGTCGCACCTCCAGGCCGAGCTGCGCAAGACCGAGACGCTGCGCGGCCGGATTGACGACCTCGGGGTGCTCTTCGAGCTCGCCGAGGCCGAGGACGACGCCGACGCCCTCGCCGAGGCCGAGGCGGAGCTGACCTCCGTCCGCAAGGCGCTCGACGAGATGGAGGTCCGCACCCTCCTCTCCGGCGAGTACGACGCCCGTGAGGCGCTCGTCAACATCCGGGCCGAGGCCGGCGGCGTGGACGCCTCCGACTTCGCCGAGCGGCTCCAGCGGATGTACCTGCGCTGGGCCGAGCGCCACGGCTACAAGACCGAGATCTACGAGACCTCGTACGCCGAAGAGGCCGGCATCAAGTCGACCACCTTCGCCGTCCAGGTCCCCTACGCCTACGGCACGCTCTCCGTCGAGCAGGGCACCCACCGCCTCGTCCGCATCTCGCCGTTCGACAACCAGGGCCGCCGCCAGACCTCCTTCGCGGGCGTCGAGGTGCTGCCCGTCGTCGAGCAGACCGACCACGTCGAGATCGACGAGTCCGAGCTGCGCGTCGACGTCTACCGTTCCTCCGGCCCCGGCGGCCAGGGCGTCAACACCACGGACTCCGCGGTGCGCCTGACGCACCTCCCGACCGGCATCGTCGTCTCCTGCCAGAACGAGCGCTCGCAGATCCAGAACAAGGCGACCGCGATGAACGTCCTCCAGGCCAAGCTGCTGGAGCGGCGCCGCCAGGAGGAGCAGGCCAAGATGGACGCCCTCAAGGGCGACAGCGGCGGCTCCTGGGGCAACCAGATGCGTTCGTACGTCCTGCACCCCTACCAGATGGTGAAGGACCTGCGCACGGAGTTCGAGGTCGGCAACCCGCAGTCCGTCCTCGACGGTGACATCGACGGCTTCCTGGAGGCCGGCATCCGCTGGCGCAAGCAGCGGGAGAAGTAACAAGAAGAAGCGGTACCAACCAAGGCGGATCCGGGCATACGGCCCGGATCCGCCTTGACGCTGTTCCGAAAACTCGCAAGGGTGACGAGCGGCATGCGTATCACTGGGGTGCGTGTGGTGGGGGGCGTGATCCGGTCGTGGAAGCCACGGCTGTCGAACACCGGTCCCCAGGTGCCACGTCCCTGTGCATAGCTGCTCCACTGACGAGACCAGCTACTGGGGGTAGCAGGCATATGACGAAGAGAACGCGGCTGCGCATGGCGCGGATCACCGCGGGTGCGGTGATCGCGGCGGGCGCTTCGCTGACGGCCGCGGGCGCGGCGGCGGCCGCCGGTGTGGACGTGCCGCTGGACGGCCTGAAGAAGGGCAAGTCCGTGTCGGTTCCCGACGGGCCGGGCGACGGCCAGACGCCGCCGCCGGGCGGTACGGAGACGACGCAGCCTCCGACGA
>NZ_JAIQLH010000438.1 GCF_020037025.1 Streptomyces huiliensis
CGCCGCCGGGCGGTACGGAGACGACGCAGCCTCCGACGAGCATCCCGCAGCCCACGACGGAGCCGCCGACCCACGAGCCGACCTCGGAGCCCACCACGGAGGACCCCGAGCCGACCTCGGAGCCGACGACGGAGGACCCGGAGCCGACGCAGGAACCGACCAAGGACCCGACGAAGGACCCCGAGCCGACGCAGGAACCGACCAAGGACCCGACGAAGGGCCCCGAGCCGACGCAGGAGCCGACGGGAGGGCCGAAGCCCACCTCGGACCCGACCTCCGAGCCCACCACGGGCCCTACGGGCGACCCGACGAGCGAGCCCACCGGTGAGCCGTCGCCCGGCGCCACCAGCTCCCCCTCCACGGGCAGCGGCACCGGCGCCACCGACAAGGCCTGCCCGGTCGACACCAGCAGCGGCAACTGCAACACCGGCGCGGACGGCGCGGCCGTCAAGCCCGTGCAGCAGGCCAAGCCCAAGGAGGAGCTGGCGCAGACCGGTGCCGGTCAGACCGGGTTCCTGGTCGCGGGCGCCGCGACGATGATCGCGGGCGGCATCGGCTTCCGGTTGCTGCCCCGGGCGATCAACCGCAACACCGTCGCCTGACCGGTACGCCGAAACGTTCCGGCACGGCGCCGCTCACAAGGGCGCCGGCACGACTGAGGCCCGGGGTGCCATCGCACCCCGGGCCTCGTCGTGGAAAGTTCAGTGAGAAGTTCAGAAGTCCGAAAAGTTCAGAAGCCCGAAGAGTCGTGACCGTCCGCTCACGCCGCGAAGCTGCGCGCGACGACCGCCACCGCGACCAGGGCCACCAGCAGCGCCACGAGCGCGCCCGGCGTCAGGCCCGCGAAGAGGCCCTCCTGCTGCTGCAGCCGCTCCCGGCTCGCCCGGCAGACCGGGCACCGCCCCTCGCTGACCGGGGACGCGCAGTTGGCGCACACCAGTCGGTCGCATGTCATGCGAATTCCTCCTCCGGTACGTCCAACGCGAGAGAGAGCCGTGCGGTTCCCCCTACCACTGTGCCAGCTTTCCCGCCCTTCGGCGCGACCGGTGTCCCGGAGCCGCCCCGAACGGTACCTCCGCGCGCCCCGCTGACGGCCCCGCGGTCCGTTTGTCCCGTTGTCGTCCCGCTTTCTTCCCCGCTTCAGGGTCCGGTCACCGACGGGGGACGCGTCGACACAGGATCCGAACCGGATGCCGACTGCGCGTACACGGGTCGTTCGCGTATGGTCACGCTCACCGACGGGCGCCACGGCCGTGGCGTTCCCGTGCCGCTCTCCAGGTCGCACGTGGTGCACTCGTGATTCGATTCGACAACGTCTCCAAGTCCTACCCGAAGCAGAGCCGCCCGGCGCTCCGGGACGTCTCGCTCGAGATCGAGAAGGGCGAGTTCGTCTTCCTGGTCGGTTCCTCGGGTTCCGGCAAGTCCACCTTCCTCAGACTCCTGCTGCGCGAGGAGCGGGCCAGCCACGGCCGGGTGCACGTCCTGGGCAAGGACCTGGCCCGGCTCTCCAACTGGAAAGTGCCGCACATGCGCCGCCAGTTGGGCACGGTGTTCCAGGACTTCCGGCTGCTGCCCAACAAGACGGTCGCCCAGAACGTGGCCTTCGCCCTGGAGGTCATCGGCAAGCCGCGCGGCGAGATCCGCAAGGCCGTCCCGCAGGTGCTGGAGCTGGTGGGGCTCGGCGGCAAGGAGGGCCGGATGCCCGGCGAGCTCTCCGGCGGCGAGCAGCAGCGCGTGGCCATCGCGCGGGCGTTCGTCAACCGGCCGATGCTGCTGATCGCCGACGAGCCGACGGGCAACCTCGACCCGCAGACCTCGGTCGGCATCATGAAGCTGCTCGACCGGATCAACCGGACCGGCACCACCGTCATCATGGCCACCCACGACCAGCAGATCGTGGACCAGATGCGCAAGCGGGTCATCGAGCTCGACCAGGGCCGTCTCGTGCGCGACCAGTCGCGCGGCGTCTACGGCTACCAGCACTGAAAGGCAGTGAAAGGACGCCATGCGCGCCCAGTTCGTTCTGTCGGAGATCGGCGTCGGTCTCCGCCGCAATCTCACGATGACCTTCGCGGTGATCGTGTCGGTCGCCCTCTCGCTCGCCCTGTTCGGCGGTTCGCTGCTGATGAACGAGCAGGTCAACTCGATGAAGGGCTACTGGTACGACAAGGCCAACGTCTCGATCTACCTCTGCAACAAGACCGACAAGGCGAACTTCCCGTCCTGCGCCAAGGGCGCGGTCACGGACGAGCAGAAGAAGCAGATCAAGGCCGACCTGGAGAAGATGCCGATCGTCCAGGACATCCAGTTCGAGACGACGGACGAGGCGTACAAGCACTACAAGGAGCAGTTCGGCAACCAGCCGCTGGCCACCGTGGTGACCGCCGACCAGATGCAGGAGTCCTTCCGCGTCAAGCTCAAGGACCCCACCAAGTACGAGGTCATCTCCAGCGCCTTCCAGAAACGCCCGGGCGTGCAGACGGTCGAGGACCAGAAGGACACCCTCAAGAGCCTCTTCAACCTCCTGAAGTACATGAACTGGGGCGCGCTGGGCGTCATGTTCCTGATGCTCGTCGTGGCGCTGCTGCTGATCGTGAACACGGTCCGGGTGTCGGCGTTCAGCCGCCGCCGGGAGACCGGGATCATGCGGCTCGTCGGGGCGTCCAGCTTCTACATCCAGGTGCCGTTCATCGCGGAGGCGGCCGTCGCCGGGCTGCTGGGCGGCGCGCTCGCCTGCGTGCTGCTCGTCTCCGGCCAGCAGTTCCTGGTGAACGACCTGCTCGCCACCCACATCGACGTCATCCGGTTCATCGGCTGGAGCGCGGTGCTGACCAAGCTGCCGCTCATCCTGGCGACCGGCCTGCTGATGCCGGCGTTGGCCGCGTTCGCGGCGCTGTGGAAGTACCTGAAGGTCTGAGGCGTCCCAAGGAGCCGGCCGCGTCCCGAGAGGCGGTCAACTCCCCGTACGGTGCCCGGCGGTGTCCTAGAATCTCGCGCATGCCCGGCCCGACGATGTTCGTACCGCACCGCCGTCACCGGCGCGGCGCGGTCCTGACGCTGGTCTTCGCCGGGGCGCTGGCGACCGGGGCGGCCACCGGCTCCTGGGGCGCGGACGCCCGCGGCGGCCCGCTGCCCGCGGCGGCCCGCGCCCCGC
>NZ_JAIQLH010000439.1 GCF_020037025.1 Streptomyces huiliensis
GCCGGGGCCGGCGCGGCGGCGACGCGCAGGAGCGGCCCACGCTGCTGCCCGTCCCACGGCACCGCATCGGCCCCGTCCTCCAGGCCCTCCTGCTGCTCGGCCGCCGCTCGGGCCCCACCGAGCTCTCCCGGCGGCTGACCGCGCTGGTCCACGCCGTGGAGACGCTCTCCGGCCGCGAGGGCGTACCCGCCCCGGCGGCGGACGGCGAGCCGGAAGCCGCCGACCGGCCGCCGGTGCTCACCGACCCCGCCTGGTGGGCCGCCCACCTGCTCGCCGAGACGCTGCTGCGGGTTCCCGACGCCACCCCGTACCTCGGCGTCCTGCGGCTGCTCGCCGAGCGGGTCGCCGGCTGCTCCCGCGCCGTCGGCGGCTTCGACGCCACCGCGACCGAGGCGCTCGGCGGCCTGACGCGGTTCGGCCCGCCGTTCTGGCTCCGGCTGCGGCTGGGCCTGGGGGACCGCCTCGACCTGCTGCGCCTCCTCGTCCCCGCCGACGCCCCGCCGCCCGGCGCGGCCGGCGGCACGCCCCAGCCGCCCGTCGCGGACCGCTTCCTCCCGGCGGCGGCCGCGCTGCTCGGCGACGAGCCGTGCGCCGCGCAGGCGTTCATCTGCCGCTGGTTCGACGACGACCGGACGCTGCTGACCGCGCCGGACGGCGGCGGCGAGTTCGCGGCGCCCACCGTCGCCAGGGCGGCACAGGCCATGCTCCACACCCACCGCAGGCGCGCCCTGGACGACCTCACCGACGCGCTGGTCGGCGCGGCGCACCCGCGGGCCGACGAGCTGCTGGCCGCGCTCGCCGAGGACGAGCCGTCCGCCCTCTGCCGGGCCGTCGACCGCTGGGCGCACGACGACCGGGTGGAGTTGCACGTCGCCGCCGCCGCGTACGGGCTGATGGCCGTGGAGCACGTCACCACCGAGGCCGACCGCGAGCTGCTGCGCTACTCGGCGCTGGCCCTGCTCGCCCGTCCCGCCGAGGGCGCCCTGCGCGGCTCCGCGCTGGCCGTCCTCGTCCGCGACCCGCTGACCCGGGCCAAGCACCTGCCGGAGGCCGTCGCCCGGTTCTCCGCCGGCGACCCGCAGGTCCCGGCCGGCGCCCTGGCCGCCGCGCTGACCACCCACCCCGAGCCGGTCCTCGGCGCCTTCCGTGCCCGCCTCTACCAGCCGGGGGACGGACCCGCGGACGTCCTGCGGATCCTCGCCGAGGTCCGCGACCCCGCGCTGGCCAGGCGCGCCGCCTCGCTGGTCCGCGAGCACGTCGAGCACCGGCCGGACAGCGCCCCGCACGTGGCCGCCTTCATCGACCGGCGGCTGGAGGACGGCCCGTCCGCCCGCGCCGTCCTCTTCCCGCTCGTCACCCACCTGCTGCGCACCCGCCCCGCCCCCGTCCGCCGCGCCCTCGCCCCGGTGCTCGCCCTGCCCGGCACAGCTGCCTCCCGGGGGCTGCGGCGCGAGCTGCTGGAGGTGCTGCTGGAACGGGAGGAGCAGGAGCCGTACGAGCGGGGTGGGGCCGTCCTCGACGCGCTGCTGCGGGCGGTGGCCGAGGGCGCGTCCGAACGCTCCGAGGCCCGCACCCGCGACCTCGTGCTCCGGATCGGGGAGCTGCTGGCCCGCACCCCCGAGGGGGCGGCCCGCTTCGATCGCCGGCTGGTGCAGCTGGCCGGCGAGATCCCGGCGTTCGGCGCCCGGCTGCGCCGCTGGCTGCGGACGGCGCCCGCCCGGTGGGCGCCGGTGGTGGGCCCCGGCGCCCGGATCCGGCTGACGGCGGGGGGCGTCGGCGACCCGGGTGCTCCGGACGGTCCGGGGGCCCCGGCCGATGCGGACCGCCGGCAACCGGCATGGCACTCTTAGACCTGCGTAATCGACAGAGACAAGAGTTCGGGTTCGGGCGAGGAGCGGGCACAGTGCAACGCTGGCGTGGCTTGGAGGACATCCCCCAGGACTGGGGGCGCAGCGTCGTCACCATCGGCTCGTACGACGGTGTCCACCGCGGACACCAGCTGATCATCGGCCGTGCGGTGGAGCGGGCGCGCGAGCTGGGCGTGCCGTCGGTCGTGGTGACCTTCGACCCGCATCCCAGCGAGGTCGTGCGGCCGGGCAGCCACCCGCCGCTGCTGGCGCCGCACCACCGGCGCGCGGAGCTGATCGCGGAGCTCGGCGTCGACGCGGTGCTGGTCCTGCCCTTCACGGCGGAGTTCTCCAAGCTGTCGCCGGCCGACTTCGTGGTGAAGGTCCTCGTCGACAAGTTGCACGCGCGGCTCGTCGTCGAGGGCCCCAACTTCCGCTTCGGCCACCGCGCCGCGGGTACGGTCGCGCTGCTGGAGGAGCTGGGCACGACCTACGACTTCGGCGTCGAGGTCGTCGACCTCAAGCTCACCGGCGACGCCGGCGGCGGCCTGCCCTTCTCCTCCACCCTCACCCGCCGCCTGGTCGCCGAGGGCGACGTGGCCGGCGCCATGGAGATCCTCGGCCACCCGCACCGCGTCGAGGGCGTCGTCGTCCGCGGCGCCCAGCGCGGCCGCGAACTCGGCTTCCCCACCGCCAACATCGAGACCCTCCCGCACACCGCCATCCCCGCCGACGGCGTCTACGCCGGCTGGCTCGTCGTCGACGGCGAGTCCATGCCCGCCGCCATCTCCGTCGGCACGAACGTGCAGTTCGACGCGACGGAGCGGACGGTGGAGGCGTACGCGATCGACCGGGTCGATCTGGACCTCTACGGGCTGCACGCCGCCGTGGACTTCCTCGCCTACCTGCGGGGGATGGAGAAGTTCGAGACGCTTGAGGCGCTCTTGGAGTGCATGGCGGATGACGTGAAGCGGGCGCGGGAGCTGGTGGCTGCGGCGGGGCGGTGAGGGTGCCCCGGTCCTGGCCCCCCCCAGAGGGGGCACCCCCAACGGGCTGGAAGTGCCACCTCGGCACAACCCAGCCCGTCCGGCGTTTGAGGACGACCGCGCGGAGCGCGGTTTCGGGGGTGCGGGGGCTTGCCCCCGCAAGAAACGGTGAAAGGGCGGGGCCGGGGCAAACCCCCGGCCCCGCCGGACCTCACTGCTGCTGCGGCCAGCCCCCGGGCGCCGGGTACGGCTGACCGGGCTGGACAGGCGGCTGGGCCGCCGGCTGAGCGAGCTGCTGAGGCGGCTGCCCACTGGTCCCCCACAGCCCCTGCTGCTGGGCCCGGACGAAGTCCTCGGCCACCATCGCCGACAACCCGAAATAAGCCTCCCGCGTCTTCGGCCGCATCATCTCCAGATCAAGCTCCGCCCCCGCCGCGAGATGCTCGTCGAAGGGCACGACCACGACCCCCCGGCACCGCGTCTCGAAGTGGGACACGATGTCCTCCACCTTGATCATCTTGCCGGTCTCGCGGACCCCGGAGATGACGGTGATGCTGCGCCCGACGAGTTCGCCGTACCCGTGCGCCGCCAGCCAGTCGAGCGTGGTGCTGGCGCTGCTCGCGCCGTCGACGGACGGGGTGGAGACGATGATCAGCTGGTCGGCGAGGTCGAGCACGCCGCGCATGGCGCTGTAGAGCAGGCCCGTACCCGAGTCGGTGAGGATGATCGGGTACTGCCGCCCCAGGACGTCTATCGCCCGCCGGTAGTCCTCGTCGTTGAAGGTCGTCGAGACCGCCGGGTCCACGTCGTTGGCGATGATCTCCAGGCCGGACGGCGCCTGCGAGGTGTAACGGCGGATGTCCATGTAGCTGTTGAGACCGGGGATGGCCTGCACCAGGTCGCGGATGGTCGCGCCGGTCTCACGGCGCACCCGGCGGCCGAGGGTGCCGGCGTCCGGGTTGGCGTCGATGGCCAGGATCTTGTCCTGGCGCTCGCTGGCGAGGGTGGCGCCGAGAGCCGTCGTGGTCGTGGTCTTGCCGACGCCGCCCTTGAGGCTGATGACGGCGATGCGGTAGCAGGACAGGACGGGCGTGCGGATCAGTTCCAGCTTGCGCTGCCGCTCCGCCTCCTCCTTCTTCCCGCCGAACTTGAACCGGCCCGAACTCTGCTTCTTCGGCTTCGGCTTGCTCTTGAGCAGCCGCTCCGAGGACAGCTCGACCGCGGCCGTGTAACCGAGCGGCGCGCCGTGCACGGACCGCTGCCGCTGCTCGGGTGTCACGGTCGGCCAGCCGCCGGTGCGCGGGTCCACGGGGGCTGCCGGGGACGCGTCGGCGGGCGGGGCCGGCTGCGCGTTATGGGGCGCCTGAGGTGCTTGGGGTGCGGGGACTGCCTGGTGTGCTTGGGGTGCCTGCGCTGCCGGGGCTCCGTGGACGAAGGCGCCGGTGTCGGTGGGGCCGGCCTGCGGCTGCGGCGCGTACGGGCCGGGGGCCGGGGCGCCCTGAACGGCCTGGGATGCCTGGGGCGCGACGGGCGGCTGAGACTCCGACGGCGTCTGCGGGTAGCCGTAGGCGTGCTGCGGCGGGGCCGGCTGCGCGGGCGGCTCGGCGGCGGGCGCGGCGCCCGTCGGGTGCGGGAACCCGTATCCGCCCTGCGGCGCGGGCGCGGCGGGGGGCGGGAAACCGTACCCGCTCTGCGGCGCGTGCCCTTCGGCCGTGGGCGCCGTCGGCTGCGGGAATCCGTAACCACCCTGCGGCGCGGGCGCGTGCGCCTCGGGCGCGGGAGCCGTGGGGTGGGGGAAGCCGTAACCGCCGTGCGGGGCCGGCGGGGTGGGGGCCGTCCGCGCCGCGGGGGCCGCG
>NZ_JAIQLH010000044.1 GCF_020037025.1 Streptomyces huiliensis
GGCCACGCCGGCGGAGGTGAGGACGTCGCCGTCGTCGACGAACAGCACGTCGGGGTCGACGCGGACGGTGGTGAACATCCGCCGCAGCCGGTCGGCCTCGCGCCAGTGGGTGGTGGCCGGGCGGTGGTCGAGCAGCCCGGCGGCGGCCAGGACGTACGCGGCCGTGCAGATGCCCACGACGCGGGTGCCGGGCCGGATGGCGGCCAGCGCCGCGCGCAGCGCGTCCGGCAGCCTGCCCTCCTCCCGGATCGGGCCCAGGGCGTGGGAGGGCGGGACGACCACGGTGTCGACGGCGGCCAGCAGCGAGGCGTCGTGCGCGACGGTCAGCCCGTAGTCGGCCTCCGTCCGCACCGGGCCGCCGTCGAGGCTGCAGGTGGCGACGGAGTAGAGCGGATCCCCGGCCGCGTCCCGGGCGGCGCCGAAGACGCGGCCGGGTATGCCTAGTTCGAAGGGGACGACCCCGTCCAGGGCCAGGATGCCTACGCGGTGCATGGCCGGATCTTTTCAGGCCGTGGCCATCAGGCCACTACTGGGTGCTCGGGGGGCGCGGCAGCCTGGTGGACGTGCAGGGGAGCCGCCCCGCACCTGATGAACCCCACACCTCACACCTCACACCTCACGTCTCACGTCTCACACCCCACCCTTGAGGAACGGACCCCGACATGACCCTCACCCCTGCCCCCACCCCCACCCCCGCCACCATGCGCGCCGTCTCGGTCGACGGTCCCGGTGGCCCCGACGTCCTCAGGGTCGTCGAGACGGCCCGCCCCCGGCCCGGCCGGGGCGAGATCCTGGTCCGGGTGCACGCGGCGGGAGTGAACCCGGCCGACTGGAAGACGCGCGCCCGGGGCGTGTTCGCCGACGGCACCGAGCCCCCGTTCGTCCTCGGCTGGGACGTCTCGGGCGTCGTGGAGGAGACCGGCGCCGGCGTGACCCTCTTCCGGCCGGGCGACGCGGTGTTCGGCATGCCGCGCTTCCCGCACCCGGCCGGCGCCTACGCCGAGTACGTGACCGCCCCGGCCCGCCACTTCGCCCCGCGCCCCCGGGGCCTGGACCACCTCCACGCCGGTGCCCTGCCGCTGGCCGGGCTCACCGCCTGGCAGGCCCTGGTCGACACCGCCGGCGTCCGGCCCGGACAGCGCGTCCTCGTCCACGCGGCCGCCGGGGGCGTCGGCCACCTGGCCGTCCAGATAGCCAAGGCCCGGGGCGCGTATGTGATCGGCACCGCCAGTGCCGGCAAGCACGACCTGCTGCGCTCCCTCGGCGCCGACGAACTCGTCGACCACCGCACCCAGGACGTCACCGAGGCCGTCCGCGACGTGGACGTGGTCCTCGACGGCCTCGGCGGCGACAGCTGGGCCCGCTCGCTGCGCACCCTGCGCCCGGGCGGGACGCTCGTCTCGATCCTGCCTCCGGACGACGCCTTCCCCCGCGCGGAGGCCGAGGCGGCCGGGGTGCGCGCGGTGTTCATGCTCGTCGAGCCCGACCACGCGGGGTTGCGCGAGCTCGCGGCGCTGGTCGAGGCCGGACGGCTGCGGGTGGTCCTGGACCGCGTGTTCCCGCTCGCGGAGGCCGCCGCCGCGCACCGGCTGGGGGAGACGGGCCGCACCACCGGGAAGATCGTCCTCTCCGTCACGCCCTGAGGGACGGCGTCCCTTAAGGGGCCTGGCCTTACGGGTCCGGCCCTAGGGATCCGCCCTTACGGGTCCCGCCCCTACGGGTCCCGGTCAGAAACCGCCCAGGTCGGCGGAGATCCAGTGCTCCGGCCGCATGAAGATGAGCGCGTGCCCGCCGAGCCGCTCCCGGTCGTACGCGACGAACGCGTCGACCTTGTCCGCCGGGAGGTACCGGGCGGCCATCTCCCGGGACCGCTCCGGACTGTCCTCCTCCGTCCGGACCACCGGCCCCTCGACGGAGACGTACCGCACGGTCGGCTCCGCCCGCTGCACCATCAGGCCGAACCGCCCGGCCGCCCGGATCGCCCGCGCCTTCCGGGAGTCGGGCCCGGTCCGTACCCAGAGCTCGCCACCCGGCGTGTACTGGTACCAGATGGGAACGGTCAGCGGCGCGCGATCCGGCCGTTCGACCACCGACAGCGCACCGATGTGCGGCTCCGCCAGAAACAGCTGTCGTTCTCGCATCGTCAGTGTCATACACCCGACCCTAACGACGGCCGGCGGTACGGGGACCGCGACGTTCCCGGCGAGTTTCGAACGGAACCCTCAGCTTGTTCTTTATCTACCAA
>NZ_JAIQLH010000440.1 GCF_020037025.1 Streptomyces huiliensis
GATCGTCGAGACCCTCATCGAAGAGGCCCTGAAGATCGCCGCCCAGATGGAGAAGGACGGCGTCGCCTCCGGCGAGCCCGAGGTCAGCGTCGCCGGCTGACACGATCGCCCCTCGCGGCGGGCCGGGCCACGGTCCTCCCGCCGCGACGGGGTAGGCGCGGAACCGGAGAGGTAAAGTGCCAGGAATCTGTTCTCCTGGCCTCCGGCCGCGACGGTGAGGCAACCGCACACGTGTTGACGACGACCACGACCAGGGTCCTGGAACCCGGCGACCTCGACGCCGCTCTCGCGGTACTCGACCGCGATCCCGTCGCCAACGCCTTCGTCGCCGCCCGTGTCCAGGTCGCCGGCCTCGACCCCTGGCGGCTCGGCGGCGAGATGTGGGGCTGGTACGTCCACGGGCGCCTGGAGGCGCTCTGCTACGCCGGCGCCAACCTCGTCCCCATCTGCGCCGGCCCCGAGGCCGTCCGCGCCTTCGCCGACCGCGCCCGCCGGGCCGGCCGCCGCTGCTCCTCCATCGTCGGCCCCGCCGAGTCCACCGGCGCCCTCTGGTCGCTGCTGGAGCCGCACTGGGGCCCGGCGCGCGAGGTCCGCGCCCGCCAGCCGCTCATGGTCGCCCGGGCGATGCCCGCCGACGTCGACCCGGACCCACTGGTCCGCCGGGTCCGCAAGGACGAGATGGAGCTGATCCTCCCGGCCTGCGTCGCCATGTTCACCGAGGAGGTCGGCGTCTCGCCGCTGGCCGGCGACGGCGGACTGCTCTACCAGGCGCGCGTCGCCGAACTCGTCGGCTCCGGGCGGTCGTTCGCCCGCATAGAGAACGGCAAGGTCGTCTTCAAGGCCGAGATCGGCGCCGCCACCGCCCGCGCCTGCCAGATCCAGGGCGTCTGGGTCGCCCCCGAACACCGGGGCCGCGGGCTGTCCGTGACCGGCATGGCCGCCGTGCTCGACCACGCCCTCCGCGAGGTCGCCCCGGTGGCCAGCCTCTACGTCAACGACTACAACGCGGCCGCGCGCGCCGCCTACCGCCGCGTCGGCTTCCGGGAGACCGGCGCCTTCATGAGCGTGCTGTTCTGAGCCTGCCGTTCCGGACGGGCTGTTCCGGCCGCGCCCTTCAGGACGTGCTCCGCTGACCCGCCGATCTCCATGGCCCGACGGGAAGACCGGCCGGCCGGGTAGCCTCCCGGGCATGGATGACATCGTGGTCGGCCCGCTGGACCTCGCCGCGCGGGTCGACGACGCGCTGGCCGTACAGGCCGTGGCCTTCGGGCTCACCGCCGAGGAGGTCGGCGTCCGGCGCCACATCGTGCTCCGCCACCTCACCAGCCCCGGCGCCCGCGCCCTAGGCGCCATGGCACCGGACGGGCGGCTCGTCGGCTTCGTCTACGGCATGCCCAACGACCGTCGGCACTGGTGGTCCACCGTGGTCGAGCCGTACCTGCGGGCCACGGGGACGGAGGAGTGGCTCGACGACGTCTTCGTGATCACCGAACTCCACGTCCACCCGGCCTTCCAGAACCGGCGGATCGGCCGGACGCTCATCACCGCGCTCACGGCGGACGCGGCGGAACCGCGCTCGATCCTCTCCGCCATCGACGT
This sequence comes from Streptomyces huiliensis, assembly GCF_020037025.1. Lineage (GTDB taxonomy): Bacteria > Actinomycetota > Actinomycetes > Streptomycetales > Streptomycetaceae > Streptomyces > Streptomyces huiliensis. The sequence goes on from NZ_JAIQLH010000440.1 coordinate 1,600, forward strand.
GGAGAGCCCGGCCCGCGCCCTCTACCGCAAGCTCGGCTACCGGGACCTGGCCCGGCAGGTGGTCTTCCCCAGCGCCGTCAGCCCGTACGTGGTCATGGGGGCGGAACTGCCGCTGCCGGAGTGACGCGCCGGGCCCGTTGTCAGTGGCCGCCCCTAGTCTCGCGCCCATGGACACCGCAGCGGACATCACGACGGCGCGTGAGGCGGCCGGCGAAGCCCTCCGGGACTACTGGGACAACGCCGAGTTCGACACCCCCGACGCCCTGGAACCGGACGCGGCCGGCATACGCGAGCGCTACGCAGCCCTCCTGGCGGCCGCGCCCGGAGGGCGGACGGTCGACTGGGCGAGGGTTCCGCTGCCCGCCTCGGTCCGGGCCCCCCTTCCCGCCGGTGCCCCGGTCAGGTTCCTGGGGGAGCTGTACTTCCACGGCCATGCCGAGCGGTAGCACCGGCGGGCCACCGGAAATCCGTTGCGCGGCTTCCGGTGCCCCGGGCTAGTCTCCGGGGCACCGCACCCGCACCGCCCCCGGGAGTTGAAGGCGACCATGGCCCAGGTCCAGCGCATGTCCACCCTGTTGCTCAAGACCCTGCGCGAGGACCCGGCCGACGCCGAGACGCCGGGCCACCGGCTGCTGGTCCGCGCCGGGTACGTGCGCCGGACCGCCGCCGGGGTGTGGACGTGGCTGCCGCTCGGCAAGAAGGTGCTCGACAACGTCGCGCGCGTGGTGCGCGAGGAGATGGACGCCATCGGCGGCCAGGAGGTCCTGCTGCCCGCCCTGCTGCCCAGGGAGCCGTACGAGGCCAGCGGCCGCTGGACGGAGTACGGGGACCTCCTCTTCCGGCTCCGCGACCGCAAGGGCGGCGAGTACCTGCTCGGGCCCACGCACGAGGAGGTGTTCACCCTCACGGCCAAGGACCAGTGCGCGTCCTACAAGGACCTGCCGGTGACCCTCTATCAGATCCAGACCAAGTACCGGGACGAGGCCCGGCCCCGCTCCGGGGTGCTGCGCGGGCGCGAGTTCCTGATGAAGGACGCCTACTCCTTCGACGTCGACGACGAGGGGCTGGCGGCGTCCTACCGCCGCCACCGCGAGGCGTACCTGCGGATCTTCGAGCGCCTCGGGCTCGACCACCGGGTGGTCTCCGCCGTCTCCGGCGCCATGGGCGGCTCGGCCTCGGAGGAGTTCCTGGCCCCGGCGGAGGTGGGCGAGGACACCTTCGCGGACTGCCCGGAGTGCGGCTACGCGGCCAACACGGAGGCGGTCACCACGGCCGTCGGGTCCGCGGACCCCGCCGGTCACGGGCCGCTGGAGGAGTTGGACACCCCCGACACCCCCACCATCGACGCCCTCGCCGCCCACCTCGGCGTCCCCGCCTCCGCGATCCTCAAGAACGTCCTCGTCAAGGTGGACGGCGAGATCGTCGCCGTCGGCGTGCCCGGCGACCGCGAGGTGGACCTGGACCGGGTCGCCGAGCGGCTGGCCCCCGCCGAGGTGGAGCTCGTCACCGCCGACGACTTCGCGCGCCACCCCGATCTGGTGCGCGGCTACGTCGGCCCGCAGAAGCTGCCCGTCCCCTACTGGGCCGACCCCCGGGTGGCGCCCGGCACGGCCTGGATCACCGGCGCCAACCGGCCCGAAACCCACGCGCGGAACGTCGTCTGCGGCCGAGACTTCACCGTCGACCGCTACGTCGACGCCGTCGTCGTCGAGCCCGGCGACCCCTGCCCCCGCTGCGGCACCGGCCTCCGGCTCGGGCGGGCGATCGAGATCGGCCACATCTTCCGGCTGGGCCGCAAGTACGCCGACGTCTTCGGCTTCGACGTGCTCGGCCGCGAGGGCAAGCCGGTCCGGGTGACCATGGGTTGCTACGGCATCGGCGTCTCCCGCGCCGTCGGCGCACTCGCCGAGCAGACGCACGACGAGCGCGGCCTGTGCTGGCCGCGCGAGGTCGCCCCCGCCGACGTCCACGTCGTCATCGCGGGCAAGGCCGTACAGACCGAACTGGCCGAGGCCCTCACCGCCCGGCTGGCCGACGCCGGGGTACGCGTCCTGCTCGACGACCGCGCGGGCGTCTCGGCGGGCGTCAAGTTCGCCGACGCCGAGCTGATCGGCGTCCCGACGCTCCTGACCGTCGGACGCGCCGCCTCCGACGGCCGGGTCGAACTCAAGGACCGGCGCACGGGGGAGCGCGAGGAACTGCCCGTGGACGCGGCGGTCGAGCGGCTGCTCGCGCCGCGGTAGGCGGGTCTCGGGGACGAGGGGCCGCCGGCGCTCGCGGGCCCCGGCCGTTCGCCGGGCGGCGCGCCGCCGCTAGAGCAACGCCGCGAACTCCAGCAGGAGTTCGGCCGCCTTCCGCTCGCCGGACGCCCGCTCGCGCACCCCGTCCGCCACCGCGCGGAACAGCGTCCAGCCGCGCAGCCGTTCCGCGTCCACCTCCAGGGCGTCCGCGAGGCGGGCCGTGCGGCGGCGGACGGTGGTCGCCGCGCCGGGGGAGGCGAGGAGGGTGTCGGCGCGGTCGCGGGCCAGGCGGGCCAGGTCGTACGCTCGCTCGCCGGCCAGCGGGCGGGGGCCCACGGCCAGCCAGGGCAGCCGCTCACCGGCCAGCACCTTGCCCTGGTGGTAGGCGCCGTGCAGCAGGCTCGGCGGTTCGTCGGCCGGGCCGGCCGCCAGCGCCTCCCGCAGTTCCAGGGCCTCGTCGACGAGGGGCCGGGCGTCCGCCGCCCAGGGCTCGTCCCGCCAGGCGCGCAGGGCGGCGGCGAGGG
>NZ_JAIQLH010000441.1 GCF_020037025.1 Streptomyces huiliensis
CAGTTCCAGGGCCTCGTCGACGAGGGGCCGGGCGTCCGCCGCCCAGGGCTCGTCCCGCCAGGCGCGCAGGGCGGCGGCGAGGGCGGCCGTGTGGTCGGCCACCGAGGGGACGGCCGTGCCGCCGGGCGGCGCGACCCACAGCCGCTGGAGCGTCGCCGACGCTTCCAACTGAGCCTTGGCCTCGGCGAGCGAGCGCAGGCCGACGTCCGGGTGCAGCCGCTCCAGCAGCAGCGCGCCCGCGTCCGGGGCGGCCGCGAGGACGCGGACCGCGCCCAGGCCGCCCCAGTGTTCCAGCGCGGCGTGCTCGGCCGCCGCC
>NZ_JAIQLH010000442.1 GCF_020037025.1 Streptomyces huiliensis
ACCGCCACAGCCGGCGGCGGAGCTCCCGGCGGCGGCCCCGCTGCCTCCGGAGCACCGGCGGGCCCGCCGCCGGGCGGGCCGCACCCTGGCCGCCGCGGTCACCGTGCCGGTGCTGGCCCTGGCCGTGCTGACCGGCGGTCTGACGGTCTGGAGCTCCTTGACGGTGGCGGACTCGGTGCTCGACCCCGGCGCCTACGCGGCGTTGCGCGTGGGACAGAATCGTGCCGAAGTGGCGGCGCTGCTGCCGAAGCGTCAGCTGCCGTACCGGCCGCGGGCGGCGGAGCCCAAGGGACCGGGGATCGAGTGCGAGTACTACGCGGTGACGGCCGACCGTTTCGTGGACGCGTCGGGCGACGCGTACCAACTCTGCTTCCGGGACGGGCGGCTGGCGTCGTTCGCGGTGCTCCGGGGGTGAGCGGGGAGTGAACGGGACGATCCGCGTAGTGATCGCCGACGACGAGCCGATGATCCGCTACGGCGTCCGGGCCGTGCTCTCCACCGATCCCGGGCTCGACATCGTCGCGGAGGCGGCCGACGGGCGCGAGGCGGTGGAGCTGGTGCGCCGGCACCGCCCGGACGTGGCCGTCCTCGACATCCGGATGCCCGGCACGGGCGGCATCGAGGCGGCGGCGCTGATCCGCGAGGCCGTACCGGGCACGGGGGTCGTGATGCTGACGACGTTCGGCGAGGACGACTACATCCTGCGGGCGCTGTCCGGCGGCGCCACCGGCTTCCTGGTCAAGTCCGGCGCGCCCGAGGAACTGATCGCCGGGGTGCGCGCGGTGGCCGAGGGCGCCGCCTACCTGTCACCGAAGGTGGCCGCCCGGGTGGTCGCCCACCTCGCCGGCGGCGGTGCCGGTGCCGCCGCCGGCCGGCGTGCCGCCGCCCGGGAACGGGTGGCCGCCCTGACCGCCCGGGAACGGGACGTGCTGGCCCTCCTGGGCACCGGGCTGTCCAACGGGCAGATCGCCCGGCGGCTGCGTGTGGTGGAAGGCACCGTCAAAGCGCACGTCAGCTCGATCCTGGCCCGGCTGGGGGTGGACAACCGGGCGGCGGCGGCCGTCGTCGCGCACGAGGCGGGGATGGGCGGCGTTCCGGCCGGGGAGGCCGGGCCCTGAGCCGAAGAGGTCGGGCTCGGGTACCTGTGCCGGTGCCGGCACGGGGAGCCACAGCCGCGAGCCGGGGATCCCGGGCCGCGAGAGGAGCCTGACGGCGAGCGGCCGCAGCGCAAGGTGGGCCGCGGCGGCGACCGCCGCGCCCAGCACCGCCCCGGCCAGCACGTCGTGCGGGTAGTGCGCGCCGACGGCCACCCGCAGTGCGGCGGCGAGGACGCCCAGGGGCAGCACCACCGCCGCCAGCCGGGGCCGGGCCGCGGCCAGGCCCACGGCGAGGGCCGCGGCGAGGGTGGAGTGGTTGCTGGGGAAGGACCAGTCGCCGGGCGGCGGGCAGGTGTCGACGGTGCCGACGCCGCGCAGGGCCCGGCAGGGGCGTTCCTCGTCGACGGCCTCCTTCAGCAGCTCGCTGACCGCGTAGGCGGCGACGGTGGCCGCGCCGGCGAGCAGGACGGCCGCGAGCGCGGGGACGTCGCGGCGGCGCAGCGCGGTCCAGCCGGTCCACAGCAGCAGCATTCCCAGGACGACGAGGGTTCCCTCGGTGGCGAGGGAGAGCAGCGATCCCACGGCGCCGGGCGCGTCGCCCGCCGTGCCGGCGACGGACCGGTAGAGGGAGGCGGACGGGCCGCCGGTGACCTCCGTCCGGCCGTTCGCTCCGGGTCCGTCCGGTGCGGCCCAGGTCAGGACCCCGGCCGCGAGGGCCAGGACGGCCGCGGCGCCGAGCGGCCGGGCGGTGCCGCCGGGACGGGTGTGTCGTGTGCGTTCCATACCGCCGGACGTTAGGGAGCGCGGGCGGCGGGCGCCCGGCCCGAAGGTCAGGGGCCGACCCCTGACCTTCGTCAGGGGCGGACCCGGAGCCGTCCGTCAGGGGTACCCGGAACCGTCCCGGAAGAGCGGCCCGCGTCCCCCTGTTGCACATGATGTGCACCTACGATGAACGAACAGCAAGATCACCGCCCCCGCACCGCCGAGGCCGGCACGACGAAGGGACCCGTGAGCGCGACCGTGCGTACCGCCGACATCCGTACCCGTTTCCTGGACTTCTTCGCGGCGCGCGGCCACACCGTCGTCCCCAGCGCCCCGCTCCCCACCCCCGACCCGACGCTCCTCTTCGTCAACGCGGGCATGGTGCCCTTCAAGCCGTACCTGACCGGCGAGTCCCCGGCGCCCTGGCAGCGGGCGACGAGCGTGCAGAAGTGCGTCCGCACGCTGGACATCGAGGAGGTGGGCCGCACCACCCGGCACGGCTCGTTCTTCCAGATGAACGGGAACTTCTCGTTCGGCGACTACTTCAAGGAGGAGGCCATCGGCTTCGCCTGGGAGCTGTCGACCGCGCCCGTCGCGGACGGCGGTTACGGGCTGGACCCGGCGCGGATCTGGGTGACCGTGCACCACTCGGACGGCGAGGCGCGGGGCATCTGGCGCCGCGTCGCGGGCCTGCCCGACGAGCGGATCGTGGCCCGGGGCGACGAGGACAACTTCTGGTCCATGGGCGTCCCAGGACCCTGCGGGCCCTGCTCGGAGCTGTACTACGACCGGGGCCCGGCGCTGGGCCCCGAGGGCGGCCCGGCGGTGGACGAGGACCGCTACATGGAGTTCTGGAACCTCGTCTTCATGCAGTACGAGCGGGGCGAGGGCCCCGGCAAGTCGGGCTACCCGATCCTCGGCGAGCTGCCCCGCCGC
>NZ_JAIQLH010000443.1 GCF_020037025.1 Streptomyces huiliensis
CGAGGGCCCCGGCAAGTCGGGCTACCCGATCCTCGGCGAGCTGCCCCGCCGCAACATCGACACCGGCATGGGCCTGGAACGCATGGCGACCCTGCTCCAGGGCGTCGACAACCTCTACGAGACGGACGAGACCCGCCCGGTCCTCGACCGCGCCGCCGAGCTGGCGGGCGTCCGGTACGGCGCCGACGCCGAGGCGGACGTGCGGCTGCGCGTCGTCGCCGACCACGTCCGCACGGCGCTGATGCTGCTCGCCGACGGCACCGCGCCCGGCAACGAGGGCCGCGGCTACGTGCTGCGCCGGATCCTGCGCCGCGCGGTCCGGTCCATGCGGCAGCTCGGCCACCAGGACCGCGCGCTCCCGGAGCTGCTGCCGGTGGCCCGCGACCTCATGGCCGTGAGCTACCCCGAGGTGGCCGAGGGGTTCGCGCGCATCGCCGACCAGGCGTACGGCGAGGAGGACGCGTTCCGGGACACCCTCAAGCAGGGCACCACCGTCCTGGACACGGCCGTCGCCGAGGTGAAGGCGGCGGGCGGGCGGTCGCTGCCGGGCCGTCAGGCGTTCCTGCTGCACGACACCTACGGGTTCCCGATCGACCTGACCCTGGAGATGGCCGCCGAGCAGGGCGTGGAGGTCGACCGCGAGGGTTTCACCGCACTCATGAACGCCCAGCGGGAGCGGGCCCGCGCCGACGCCCGGGCCCGCAAGTCCGGTGCCGCCGACACGGCCGCGCTGCGGGCGGTCCTCACCGAGCACGGGCCGACGGACTGGCGGGCGTGGGAGGCCCTGGAGACCGACGCGCGCGTCCTCGCCCTCCTCGGCCCCGCGGGCCCGGTGCCGGTGGCCCGCACCGGTGACGTGGTGACCGCCGTCCTCGACCGGACGCCGTTCTACGCCGAGTCCGGCGGCCAGGACAGCGACGCGGGCCGGCTGTCCGGGGCGTCCGTGGAGGCCGACGTCCTGGACGTCCAGCGGCCCCTGCCGGGGCTGGTGGTGCACCAGGTGCGCGTCACCGCCGGCGAACTGGCCCCGGGCGGGGCCGTGCGCGCGGCGGTCGATCCCGAGTGGCGGCTCGGCGCCCGGCAGGCGCACTCGGGCACGCATGTGCTGCACGCCGCGCTGCGGCAGGTGCTCGGCCCGACGGCGCTGCAGTCCGGTTCGTACAACCGCCCCGGCTACCTGCGGCTGGACTTCCCGTGGCGCGGCGCGCTCGGCCCGGCCGTGCGCGGGGACGTGGAGGAGGCCGCCAACCGGGCGCTCCGCCGCGACCTGCCGGTGGACGTGCGGTGGATGACCCTGCCGGAGGCGAAGGAGCTGGGCGCGCTCGCCCTGTTCGACGAGACGTACGGCGAGCGGGTGCGCGTCGTCGAGATCGGCGGGGCGTGGTCGCGCGAACTGTGCGGCGGTACGCACGTGGAGCGGTCCGCGCAGATCGGCGTCCTCTCGCTGACCTCGGAGTCCTCGGTGGGCGCGGGCATGCGCCGGCTGGAGGCGGCGGTGGGCATCGAGGCGTTCGACCACCTGGCCCGGGAGCGCGACCTGGTCGGCCGGATCGCCGAGCAGCTCCAGGCGCCGCGCGCCGAACTCCCGGAGCGGATCGGCGCGTTGCTCGACCGGATGAAGGCCACCGAGCGGGAGAACCAGCGGCTGCGCGACGAGGCGACGGCGGCCCGCGCCGCCGGGCTGGCGGGCACGGCCGTGGACGTCGCCGGGACGGCCGTGGTGACGGCCACCGCCGACGGCGGCGCGGACGCGGCCCGGTCCCTGGCCGTCGCCGTCCGCGAGCGGCT
>NZ_JAIQLH010000444.1 GCF_020037025.1 Streptomyces huiliensis
CCCGCCCCGGCCCCGGACCGGCGGGGGAGCGGTACGGACCCCGGGCTCTCGCCCGAACGGATCGTCGAGGCCGCCCTGGGCATCGCCGACGCCGAGGGGCTGGCCGCCGTATCGATGCGGCGGGTCGCCACCGTCCTGGGCGTGGCGACCATGTCGCTCTACCGGCACGTGGCCGACAAGGACGCCCTCGTGATGCGGATGATGGAGGCCGTCTTCGCCCGGACCCCGTTCCCGGACGTCCCGCCGGACGACTGGCGCGAGCGGCTGACCGTCGCGGCCCGGCTGTTGTGGCAGGTGTTCCGCCGCCACCCGTGGCTCGCCCCCGCCCTCTCGGTGACCCGCCCCCAGCTGGTCCCCAGCGCCCTGCCCTTCACCGAATGGGTGCTCGGCGCCCTGGACGGCCGGGGCCTGGACAGCGCGACGGTCTTCTCCACCCACCTCACGCTGCTCAACTACATCCGCGGCACCGCCGTCAACATCGAGGCGGAGGAGGAGGCGCAGGCCCTGACCGGCATGGACAGCGACACGTGGATGGACGCCCAGGAGCCTGAGCTCCGGCGGATCCTGGCCGGTGGCCGCCTCCCCACGATGGCGCGGTTGTTCGCCTCCGGCCCCTACGACCTCGATCTCGACGAGCTCTTCGAGTTCGGTCTGCGGCGCTTCCTGGACGGCGTCGCCGCGCTCCTGGCGGAGGCCGAGGGCTGAGGAGCCGGCGGCGAACGGAACGGAACGCGCCACCGGGGACGGCGCTTCACGCCGGATCCGGTGCCGTGCGCCCGGTCGTGCCGGGCGTCGTTCCGCGCGAGGCCGACCGGCGGGTAGCGTGGCCGTGCTCGGGGGAAGGCGCCCGTTCCGGTCGCGAGGCCGGGGCGGCCGGAGTCGGGGGTGGAACGTGGACGAGACGGCAGGGACGCGACGTGCGGCGGGACGGGAGCGGCCGCGGCACGCGGTCGTCGTCGGCGGGAGCCTGGCCGGGCTCCTCGCGGCACACGTACTGGCGGACCACGCCGACGCGGTGACCGTCGTCGAACGCGACCGTTACCCCGACGGCCCCGAGCACCGGTCCGGCCTGCCGCAGGACCGGCACACCCACGTCCTGCTGGAGAGCGGCCGGCGGGCGCTGGAGCGGCTGCTGCCCGGCGTCACGGACGAACTGCGCGCGCACGGTGCCCTCTCGATCGGCATGCCCGACGACCTGCTGCACTGGCAGGCCGGCCGCTGGTACCGCCGTACCCCCGCCACCCTCCGCTTCGTCAGCGCCTCCCGCCCGCTCGTCGACTGGCTCGTTCGCCGCCGCGTCCTCGCCCACCCCCGGA
>NZ_JAIQLH010000445.1 GCF_020037025.1 Streptomyces huiliensis
GGCTCGTTCGCCGCCGCGTCCTCGCCCACCCCCGGATCCGCCTCGCCGAAGGAATGGAGGTCACCGGCCTGACCGGTGACGCCGACCGGGTGCGGGGCGTCCGGCTGCGGGCCCGGGGCGCCGGACGGGCGGGGGAGGAGCCCGGCACACTGGCGGCCGGCCTCGTCCTGGACGCCTCCGGCCGCTCCTCCCGGGCCCCCGGCTGGCTGACGGACCTGGGCGCCGAACCGGCCCCCGAGGAGCGGATCGACACCGGACTCGCCTACGCCACCCGGTTCTACCGCGCGGGCGCCAACACGGACCTGCCGTACCGGGGCATCTACATCGTCCCCGACGCGGACCAGCCGTACGGCGGCCTCCTCCTGCCGATGGAAGACGGCCGCTGGACCGCCCTGCTCTCCGGCCTGCGGGGCTGCGAACCGCCCACCGACGAGGCCGGCTTCCTCGCCTTCGCCGACCGCCTCCCGCACCCCGTCTTCCGCGAGTGGCTCCACAAGGCCGAGCCGCTCACCGGCATCCACGGCTACCGGGCGACCGCCAACGTCCGCCGCCGCTACGACCGGCCGGGCCGCCGGCCCGCGGGCTTCCTCGCCGCCGGGGAGGCGCTGTGCGCCTTCAACCCCGTCTACGGCCAGGGCCTGACCGTGGCCGCGCTGAACGCCCTGGCCCTGCGCGACACCCTGGACGACCCCCGCCGGGTGCCGACCACCCGCCGGGTGCAGCGGGCGCTGTCCGCGACCGTCCGCCCGGCCTGGAGCATCTCCGCCGGCGGCGACCGGCTGCTCCCCGGCGCCGTCGGCAACGCGGCCGGGGTCCGCGCCGCCGACCGCCCCGGCGCCTGGTACATGTCCCGCGTCGTCCGGCGGGCCACCGGCGACCCGGCCGTCGGGGCCGCCTTCCGGGCGATGACGGGCCTCCTCATCCCCCCGTCCGCCTTCTTCGCGCCGGCCCTCGCCCGGGCCGTCCTGCTGGGCCCCGAGCCGCAGGCCCCCACCGAACCGCCGATGGAGCCGGAGCCCGGCCCCGGACGGTGAACGGGAGGCCGGCGGCCGGTTCCTCCGCCGCCGGCCCCGGGCCGCTCAGTTGCGCAACGGCCCCTCACAGGAGTAGTCGGCGGTCCCGCCCCGGCCGTCGGACCAGACGTCCACCGGGCCGAAGGAGCAGTTCATCTCCTCCAGGTTGGTGGACGCGGGCCGGGACCGCTCCAGGACGAAGTAGTCGACCGTGTCGGACATGTCGCGGAACACCCGGTCGGGGTCGGCCGCGTCCGTGAGCCGCGCGGTGATCCGGCCGGTGCACACGAAGCGCCGCACCGACGGGTCGGGGCCGGCCGCGCAGGCGGGCGTCAGCGAGGTGGCCGAGGCCAGCGACGTGCGCACGGCCTCGGGAGAGGCGTCCCGCAGCCGGTCGTTCGGGATGACGTCGGTGCTCGGTACGTACAGCCGGTCCACCTCGGCGATCCGCCGGTCCAGGAAGGTGTCGTACGCCCGCTGGAGCCCGGCGTCCTTGCCCATCCGGTCGCGCCACGCGTCGAACCGCACCGGGTCGTCCGCCCGCAGCAGGCCGTACATCTCGCGCAGCAGCGACGGCCGCTCCGTCCACAGGAACTCGAAGAAGGTGCCCGCGTAGTCGTAGAAGCGGAAGCCGTCGCCGTCGTACGTCGCGTGCAGCAGCCGGTCGACGGTCATCCGCGGGCCGCCGTTCGCGGTGTCCTTGATGACGCCCCGGACCAGCGACTTCCGCACCTTCACGCCCTCGCCGCGGGTGGCGCCGGCGAAGAACTCCGCCGTCCCCTCGTCCATCGCGGTGGTCCGGTCGCCCTGGTACCAGGGGCCCTCGCCGAACAGTCCCGGCACGGCCCACCGGCCGTTCAGGTAGTGCGTGTACTCGTGCCGGAACAGCTCCTCCAGGGTCAGCGAGGAGTCCTGCGGGACGCGGCGCTGGTACGTGTAGAAGGTCGCGCCCTGCTCGATGTACATGCCGCCGTTGGCCGTGCTCAGCCCGGTGAGCAGCGGCTGGAAGTCCTCGTACTGGGCGCGCGAGGCGTACAGGACGACGTTCAGGGTGGCGTTGTCGTCACCGGCCAGCGGCTTCTCGCTGCCCAGCACCCGGTGGAACTGCGCCTTCACCTGCTTGCTCGCGTAGTACAGCCGGTCGACGGTGCCCCGGTCCAGGGCGGTGCGCACCTTCATGCCGCCCCCGTCGTAGGTGTACGTGGCCGGGAAGAGGCGCCGCTCGATGTCCGGCTTGCAGACGCCGTACGCGGCGCAGGACTGGTAGTAGACCAGCCAGCCCGCCGCCTTGGCCCACGGTGAGCCGAGCGCGCCGAAGTTCCGCTCGACGACCGGCAGCAGCGCGCCGAGGCCGGCCACCGTCTCCTTCCGCAGCGCCTCGACCTCGCCGAAGCGGCCGTACTCGGCGACGGCGTCCCGCACCACCCAGGCGTTGCGCGTGTCCTTGAGATGGGTGTAGCCGGCGAACTTCCGGAACGCGTCGCGGTACGCGGCGTTGCCGGTGACGACCGTGCGGAACGCGGTGTCCTTGTTGCCCGGGTACAGGCCCAGGTAGTTGACGGACAGACCGGCGAGCGCGGCGCCCGCCCAGGACGGGTCCTTGTACGTCGTGGTGTGGTACGGGTCCATGGTCGCCAGGACCTTGCGGATTAGGCCGGGCTGGGACTGGCGCAGACCGGGCCCGCTGCCCGCGTACAGGGCCTCGCGCAGGCTCTCCGCGTTGGAGCGCGTCACGTCGAAGCTGTGGGCCGCCCCGCCGAAGGCGCTGATCGCGCGGCGCATGGCCTCGGTCGTCGGCGGGTCGGTGACGTCGATCTCCGAGCGCGAGAAGTCGTGGTACACGACGGCGTGGAGGTAGGTGAGCATCTCCAGCAGATGGCCGCCGTTGCGGCCGTCGTGCCGGGGCGCGAGGGCGGATATCCGGCGCGAGACGGCCTGGACGTGCGCGTCGGACATGACCGGGGCGAGCCGGGCGTCCCAGGTCCAGATCAGGGTGCGGAGGCAGCCGTCGGCGGTGACGGCCGGGTCGGCGAGGAAGTCGGCGAACGCCTCGGGGCCGAGCCCGGTCACCCCGTCGAGCGAGCAGGGCGCCAGCCCCGGGCGGGGCGGCGTGCCGGACCCGGCGGGGGTGCGCACACCCGCCACCCGGCCGTCGGGGA
>NZ_JAIQLH010000446.1 GCF_020037025.1 Streptomyces huiliensis
CGCGGCCCGGCTCGCGTACCGGGCGTACGAGGAGCGGCTGGCCGGCGACCGGTGGCGGACGCTGGCCCGCGCGGGGGCCCGCCCGCCCCGGCTGCTGTGGCACGTCGGCGGCGCACGGGAGGCCGGCGCGGACGAGAGCGGCGCGGACGAGAACTGGGCGGACGAGAACTGGGCGGGCGAGAGCGGGGCGGGCGGCACCGCCCGGGTACTCCGCCGGGTGGAGTCGCTGGTCGCCTGGGGCACCGGCGTCGCCCTGCCCGCCGCCGCCCTGGACGCGGTCGCCCGCGAGGGCCGGCTGCGCGGCGACGCCCTCACCGACCGGCACGGCCCGGCCCACGCCGTGGTGGCCCGCCTGGAGCGGCTCGGCGTCTCCCTCGACGCGACGGCGGCGGCGCTGGCGGCCCGCAGGCTGGACCGGCTGACCGCGGCATGGGCGGCGCTGCGGACGTCCGTCGCGGAGCAGCTCCGGCCGGCGGACGGCCGGGGCCGTCCCGGCGGTCGCGTCTGACGGATCGCCGGAGACACCGCCGCCCCGATGACCGAAAGCAGGCCGCCGGTCGTGCGGGACGTCCCGCACGCCCCGTCACCCGGCGGCACCGTACGCCCCGCCACCCGGCGGCCCCGGACGGCCGTCGCCGCCACCCCACCTTTACAGCCCCGCGGCCACTCTTGACTCTTGCGTCACCCGTATCCCTCGCATACCTTGACGCCTTGGCCGCGTAGGTGCCGCAACCGGGGTCTGGGGATTACGAGCGGCCCCCGCGGCGCGCGCCATACCGCGCCGCCGACGCGCGACCCGTCCGTCGGGGCGCGGTCGGTCGGTACCAGGGAGGGGCACGTGTCGTCGGACGCATCGGGGACACCGGAGGCGGCGGGGGAAGACGGGACGTTCGCCGTCCCGGAACTCGCCGTCCTGGAACTGCTGGACGGCGGCGCGCCGCCGGACCGGTACGAAGCGCTGACGGCGGACGCCCGGCGGGCCGGGGCGAGCCCCGCGCGGCTGGCCGCCCTGGACCGGGCCGTGCGCCTGGGCCTGGCCGTCCGCTCCCGGATCGAGTCCGAGCAGCAGCGGGCCAACGACCTCTCCGCCCTGCTCGACACCTCCTCCGACCTGGCGGCCCACCAGCACCTCGGCGCCCTGCTGAAGGTCGTCGTCCGGCGGGCCCGCCTGCTGCTCTGCGCGGACATGGCCTGGATCGGCCTGTACGACGAGGAGCTGGACTGCCACGTCGTCCGCGCCTCCGAGGGCCACATCACGGACCGCAACATGGGCCTGCGGATCGCCCGGGGCGCCGGCCTGGGCTCCGCCACCACCCGGGAGGACAACCCGTCCCCCTTCTGGACCCCCGACTACCTCCCGGACGAACGCATCGAGCACAGCCGGGAGGTCGACGACGTGGTGCGGGCCGAGCGGCTGCGCGCCGTCCTGGCCGTGCCGATGATGCACGGCACCCGTCCGCTGGGCGCGCTGTACATCGGGGAGCGCAACGTACGGCAGTACACGCCCGCCGAGGTGACCCTGGCCGGCGCGCTCGCCAACCTGGCAGCGGCGGCCGTCGAGCAGGCCCGGCTGGCGGAGCGGAACGCGTCGCTCATCGCCGAGCTCGAACGCCGTACCACCACCGTCGAGGCCGGGCTGCGCGGCGCCCGGGGGCTCAGCGAGACGCACCACCGGCTGATCGAACTGATCCTGGACGACGGTGACCCGGCCGCCCTCGCCGAGGAGGTCCACCGCGAACTGGACGCCGACGTACGGATCTTCGGCGCCGACGGCACCCCGCTCGCGACCGCGGGCGACCCGCCGGCGTGCGGGGCCGACGAGGTGCTGCTGTCCGGCCTGGGGGCGCACGCGGCCCGCGAACCGGTCGAGGTGGCCTCCGGGTTCTGGGCCGTGCCGATCGCGGCGGGCACCGGCCATCTGGGCACGCTGATGCTGCGCCCGCGGCGGCCCCGGCGCCCGTGGTCGGCGGCGGAGGAGCGGCTGGTCCGGCTGGTCGCCCAGGTCGTGTCCGTCCAGCTGCTGGTGGAGAGCAGCCGGGCCGCCATCACCGAGGGGCAGGCCCGCGAGGACTTCCTCGGCCAGCTGCTGTCCGGCCCGCAACGGCCGCCCCGACAGCTGGAGCAGAGCGCCCGGCGGCTGGGCATCGACCTCCGGTCGGACCACGTCGTCGTGGTCGCCCGGCCCGAGGGCGAGGCCCGCGGCAGGCCCGCCGTCTGGGCCTCGTCGTACGCGTCCCGGAAGAAGGGGCTGAAGGCCATGCACCACGGCTGCGCGGTGCTGCTGCTGCCGGGCTCCGACCCGGGCGCCGCGGCGCGCGCGGTCGCCGCCGAGCTGTCGCCGCTGCTGGAGCACCAGGTGACGGTGGGGGCGGCCGGGCCGGTCGCCGACCCGGCGTCGGTCCGGCACGGCTTCCAGGAAGCGCTGCGCTGTCTGGAGGCGATGACCGCGCTGGGCGCCACCGGGCGCGCCGGCTCCCTGGCCGACCTGGGCTTCCTCGGGGTGCTGCTGGCGGACCACCACGACGTCGAGGGCTTCGTCCACGCGGCCGTCGGCCCGGTGCTCGACTACGACGCGCGGCGGTTCACGGACCTGACCCGCACCCTGGAGACCTACTTCGAGGCGGGCGGCAGCCCGACCAACGCGGCCAAGCGGCTGCACGTGCACCCCAACACCGTCGCCCGGCGGCTCGAACGGATCGGGGAGCTGCTGGGTCCGGGCTGGCAGGAGCCGGCGCGGGCCCTGGAGGTGCAGCTCGCCCTGCGCGTCTACCGGGTCCGGGACACCCTGGCCCGGCCGGCCGGGGAGCCGGGGACCGGCGGCCCTCCCGAGGCGTGACCTCAGGAGAACCGTCCACGGGGACCTCAGGAGAACCGTCCACGGGACCCCGGGAGACCCGTTCACGTGACCCCGGCAGCCCCGGTCCACGTCGGCCTCAGGAGACCCGGTCCAACCGCGCGTCCTCCGCCCCGGCGCCGCCCGCCGCCCGCCGGGTCAGCGCGACGACCGCGTGCGCGGCCGAGGCGAGGGTGGTGTGCCGGTGCCAGCCGCCGAAGGAGCGCCCGGCGAAGTCCCGCACGCCCACCCGGTCGGAGATCTCGTGGAAGTCCCGGTCGACCCGCCCCAGCAGCCGGGTGAGCCGCACCAGCGCGGCCGGCGGCACGTTCAGCAGGTCGGTGAGCCACAGTTCGGCGGGCCACCGGCCGGCGCCGTCCACGCTGCCCCCGATGCCCAGCAGCAGCATCTCCCGCCGCCGGACGGGCGCGCCCGCCGCCGCCCGCGCCACCGGCAGCCCGACCCGTACGGCGGCGGTGAGGGCGGTCCGCGCGATCCCGGGCTCCCCGTCGCGCTCGCCGTCGCGCCAGAGCACCGGGCGCCGGAGGTCCCGGGCGGCGGCCATGACGTGCTGGGCGGTGAACGTGCCGCCGCGCCCCGGCAGGGTCGGCTCGGACAGCGTCAGCCGCAGGCAGCCGCCGACCCGGGCGAGCACCGGAGCGCCGACGGCCCGCAGCCGGGGAAGCGCCGCCAGGGTGTCCGCCTCCCGGGCGTCCAGCACCACCGGCCGCACCGGCAGTCCCCAGCCCCGCGTCATGCCGGTGAACGCCTCGACCGCGCACTCCCCCCAGGTCTCCTCCGTCACCGAGTCCGGGATGCCGGCCTGGCGCCGGCGCGCCGGGTCGTCCAGCCAGCCGCCGGAGAGGTGCAGCCGCCAGCCGACCGGGACGCTGAGGTCCGGCGAGGCCGCCCACACCCCCACCGCCTGCTGGGAGTTGAGCACCTGGCGGGCGGCCGGGCAGAAGCGGCGCTCGACGCCGACGGAGTTCTCGCCGGCCTTGGGGATCGTCATCGGCCGCACCACCCACGCCTGCGGGGGCGCGGCCCACAGCACGTGGTGCGCCAGCGCCCGGCGCACCTCGCCCCAGTCCCAGGGGGAGG
>NZ_JAIQLH010000447.1 GCF_020037025.1 Streptomyces huiliensis
GGGCGCGGCCCACAGCACGTGGTGCGCCAGCGCCCGGCGCACCTCGCCCCAGTCCCAGGGGGAGGCGGCGACGAAGTGGTGGAGGCTCTGCTCGGCCGCCGGGCCGCCGGTCTGGGCCGCGATGTTGCGGATGGACTTGCGGCCCCGCGCGCCCAGCAGTCCGCGCAGGTAGTCCTCTCCGCGCCGGCGCTGGTCGGCGCGGGGCAGGGAGGCGAAGAGGGACGCGCAGAGGTCGGAGAACACCAGGTCGCGCGGGTCCGGTCCGGCCGTCGGCGGTCGCCGCCCGGCCGTCATCGTGTGCACAGCCGTCCCGTTCATCCCTGTCCCCACTTCGTCGTCGCGCCCGAGGCGCCCTGCCCGCGCCGTCCCCCTGCGGGCCGGCTCCGCCACCACCCTCGCCCCGGGGCCCCCACCGGGCACAGGTGCGCCGGGCACCCGGCGGGCCCGCCGGACGGTGGTCCGGCCACCAGGGCGGCGTACGGGAACCGGCCAGGGCGCGCGGCGCGGCGTACGGGGGTGTGCCGGGGCCACCGCG
>NZ_JAIQLH010000448.1 GCF_020037025.1 Streptomyces huiliensis
CGACGGCCGGGCCGCCGCCCGGGTCGACGCCGCGCTCACCGCGCTGCTCGGGCCCGGCCGGCACGTCCTGCTGACCGCCGACACCGGGCCCGAAGAGCGCTACCGGCGCTGGCTCGCGGTCAGCCGCGGCGCGGTACGGGCCGTCGTCGGCACCCGCGCCGCCATGTTCGCGCCCGTCCACGACCTGGGCTTCGTCGCGATCTGGGATGACGCCGACTCCAGCCACTCCGAGCAGCACGCGCCGCAGCCGCACGCCCGCGAGGTGCTGCTGCTGCGGGCGGCCCAGGAGAAGGCCGGGTTCCTGCTCGGCGCCTTCGGGTGCAGTGTCGAGGCGGCCCAGCTGGTCCGTACCGGCTGGGCGCTGCCGCTGGCCGCCGACCGGGCCCGCGTCCGGGCCGCCGCGCCACTGGTCCGCACGGTCGGCGACGGCGACCTCGCCCGGGACGAGGCGGCCCGCGCCGCCCGCCTGCCCTCACTGGCCTGGCAGGCCGCCCGGGAGGGCCTGCGGCACGGCCCGGTGCTGGTCCAGGTGCCCCGCCGGGGCTACGTCCCCCGGCTCGCCTGCGAGCGGTGCCGCGAGCCCGCGCGGTGCGGGCGCTGCGCCGGCCCCCTGGAGGCGCGCGGCGCCGACGGCGCGCTGCACTGCGCCTGGTGCGGCGTGGAGGCGGTGAACTGGCACTGCCCCGAGTGCGCCGGATCCCGGCTGCGGGCCCAGATCGTGGGCGCGCGCCGGACCGCCGAGGAACTCGGCCGGGCGTTCCCCGCCGTCCCGGTCCGCACCTCGGGCCGCGACCACGTGCTGGACACCGTCCCCGGTACGCCCGCCCTGGTCGTCGCCACCCCCGGTGCCGAGCCGGTCGCCGAGGGCGGTTACGCCGCGGCGCTGCTGCTCGACGGCTGGGCGCTGCTCGGGCTGCCCGACCTGCGGGCGGGGGAGGAGGCGCTGCGCCGCTGGCTGGCCGCGTCCGCGCTGGTGCGGGGGCAGGAGGCGGGCGGCACGGTCGTCGTCGTGGCCGAGCCGACGCTGCGGCCGGTGCAGGCGCTGGTCCGCTGGGACCCTGCGGGCCACGCCGTGCGGGAGCTCGCCGAACGGGAGGAGCTCGGTTTCCCGCCGGTCTCCCGGATGGCAGCGGTCAGCGGGCCGCCGGAGGCCGTCGCGGAGTTCCTGGCGGCGGCGGAGCTGCCGGAGGGTGCCGACGTGCTCGGGCCCGTTCCGGTGCCGCCGGCGGCCGCCGGGCGCCCGCGCCGCCCCGGCGACCCGCCGCCGGGAGAGCACTGGGAGCGGGCGCTGGTCCGCGTCCGCCCCGGTCAGGGTGCCGCGATGGCCGCCGCCCTGCGCACCGCCCAGGCGGTCCGCCTCGCCCGCCGCGACGGCGAGCCGGTACGGCTGAGGATGGATCCGCCGGACATCGGCTGAGCGGAACGGGGGGGCGGCATGCTCCGGCCGGCGTGCCCGTCCGAGGCGGGCTGCGGTCCCTTTGGCGGCCGCCGGGCGACGGCGGTCGGTACCGCCGGGACGGGTACGTCTGCGGTCGACCGGTCACGTCCGGTCCGACGGGCGCCCCGGTGCCGGCGGCCGGCCGGCTCGCCGACAGCCGACGGGGCGGCCGGAGGGCCGTTCGGACCGGGCGTCGTCGCGCGGCCGGCCGGCCAAGGTCGATGGGCCGTTCCGGATCGGGTCGGTTGCCGTTCCGGGCCCGGCCTGCCCGGTGCCGGCCGTGGCTACGGGGAGGCGGCCCCGCGTCGGCTCGTACGCCGTCGGCCGAGCCGAGCCCGAGAAGGGACCGGAACCGCCCGTCCGCCCGCGCGGCGGCCCTCACCCGTTCCGCGGCCCCGGGAAAGCCGGCGGGCGCGGTTCCTCGCGGTGGGAGCCCGCGGGCTGGCCCGGGACCGAGCGGGCCGCCGGGACGACGGGGACGACCGGGACGGACGGGGCGCCGACCGTCGCCGGCTGCTCGGCGGGCGGGGCCGGCTCGGTGGCGGTCTGGCCGTTGGCGCGGCGGGCGCCGTAGCGGCGGTGGACCGCCTGCTTGGTGACGCCGAGCGCCGATCCCACCGCGTCCCACGAGAAGCCGAGCGAGCGGTCGAAGTCCACCGCCGCGGTCACCAGCGTCTCGACGCTGTCGCGCAGCTCTTGGGCGAGCCGGACGGTCGGGGCGGGCGCCCGGCCGTAGACGACGAAGCCCGCCGAGGGGCCCGTGCGGCGTGGACGGTAGACATTGCCCAGCTGAGCGGTCAGGGTACGCAGCGCGTCCACCTGTCGGCGGACCCGCTCGATGTCCCGGACCAGGAGATGCAGGCTGGCTCGTGCCTGGGCGTCATGAGTTGCGTGGTCGGGCATCAACAAGCCTCTCGGACCGGCGGTGAACGGGGGGAATGCGGGCGAGAGTTGACGGTCCATCAGGGTGGGCCGCGGTGGCGGTCCGGCTGGTCGGTCAATCTCTCTTGACCCAACGCGCCAAGGCCGGACGGGTCACGCTATGGGGGCGCACATCCGCCGGAATGGGGCGTGCGGTGAGCCGCACGCCCCTTGTCCGAGCCGTCGGGCCGGCCGTCGGGCCGCAGGGGCGGTCGCCCCGCGCACGGCCTAGACTGTGCGCCGTTCCGCTCGGCGCGTGAGAGGTAGTTCGCCACCCATGAGGCTCGTCTTCGCCGGTACCCCCGAGGTCGCGGTCCCCGCCCTCGACGCCCTGCTCGCCTCGGACCGCCACGAGGTCGTCGCCGTGGTCACCCGGCCGGACGCCCCGGCCGGCCGCGGCCGCCGGATGGTCGCCAGCCCGGTCGCCGAGCGCGCCGAGGAGGCGGGCATCGAGGTCCTCAAGCCGAACCGGCCGCGCGACGAGGACTTCCTCGCCCGGCTCCGCGAGATCGCGCCCGACTGCTGCCCGGTCGTCGCCTACGGCGCGCTGCTGCCCAAGGCCGCCCTGGAGATCCCCCGGCACGGCTGGGTGAACCTGCACTTCTCGCTGCTCCCGGCCTGGCGCGGCGCCGCCCCCGTGCAGCACGCCGTCATGGCCGGCGACGAGGTCACCGGCGCCTCCACCTTCCTCATCGAGGAGGGGCTCGACTCCGGGCCGGTCTACGGCGTCCTCACCGAGCAGGTCCGCCCCACCGACACCAGCGGCGACCTGCTGACCCGGCTCGCGCTCGCCGGCGGCGGGCTGCTCGCCGCGACGATGGACGGGATCGAGGACGGCACCCTGGAGGCCGTCCCGCAGCCCGCCGAGGGCGTCTCCCTGGCCCCCAAGATCAGCGTCGAGGACGCCCGGATCGACTGGACCGCCCCCGCCCTGCGCTGCGACCGCGTCGTCCGCGGCTGCGCCCCCGCCCCCGGCGCGTGGACGGTGTTCCGCGGCGAGCGGCTGAAGGTCATGTCGCTGGCGCTCGCCCCGGAGCGCACGGACCTCGCGCCGGGCGAGATCGCCGCCGGGAAGAAGAGCGTCCACGTCGGCACCGGCTCGCACGCCGTCGAGCTCCAGTGGGTGCGGCCGCAGGGCAAGAAGCCCATGCAGGCCGCCGACTGGGCCCGCGGCGTCCGCATCACCGCAGGCGAGAAGCTCGGGGACGGCCCGGCCGCGTAGGCTGGAACCCTTCGTCACCCCCAGCTCCGGAGCAC
Organism: Streptomyces huiliensis; assembly: GCF_020037025.1. Lineage (GTDB taxonomy): Bacteria > Actinomycetota > Actinomycetes > Streptomycetales > Streptomycetaceae > Streptomyces > Streptomyces huiliensis. The sequence continues at coordinate 3,617 of NZ_JAIQLH010000448.1, forward strand.
CTTTCGTGAACGATCAGCAGCCGCCTCGCCGGAAGAACGGCCGTCCTGCGAAGCCGCACCGCCGGCCCAAGAAGGACCCGGTCCGGATCCTCGCCTTCGAGGCGCTGCGGGCCGTCGACGAGCGCGACGCGTACGCGAACCTGGTGCTCCCCCCGCTGCTGCGCAAGGCGCGGGAGAAGCACGAGGACTTCGACGCCCGCGACGCCGCACTCGCCACCGAGCTGGTCTACGGCACGCTGCGCCGGCAGGGGACGTACGACGCGATCATCGCCGCCTGCGTCGACCGGCCGCTGCGCGAGGTGGACCCGCCGGTGCTCGACGTGCTGAGCCTCGGCGTCCACCAGCTGCTCGGCACCCGCATCCCGCCGCACGCGGCCGTCTCGGCCACCGTCGAACTGGCCCGTGTGGTCTGCGGCGACGGGCGGGCGAAGTTCGTCAACGCCGTGCTGCGCAAGGTCACCGCGCACGACCTGGACGGTTGGCTGGAGCGGGTCGCCCCGCCCTACGAGGACGACCCCGAGGAGCACCTCGCCGTCGTCCACGCGCACCCGCGCTGGATCGTCTCCGCGCTGTGGGACGCCCTCGGCGGCAGCCGCGCCGGCATCGAGGACCTGCTCGACGCCGACAACGAGCGGCCCGACGTCACCCTCGTCGCCCGGCCCGGCCGCGCCTCCGCCGCCGAGCTGCTGACCGCGCTCGGCGAGGACCGCGCCCTGCCGGGACGCTGGTCGCCGCACGCCGTCCGGCTGGTCGAGGGCGGCGAGCCCGGCGCGATCGACGCCGTGCGCGAGGGCCGGGCCGGCGTCCAGGACGAGGGCAGCCAGCTCGTCGCCCTCGCCCTCGCCGCCGCG
>NZ_JAIQLH010000449.1 GCF_020037025.1 Streptomyces huiliensis
CTGCGCCGCCTGGCTCATCGGGCTCACACTAACGCTCCTGCTCGTAGGTGCCGCCGGGGCCGAAGCCCTGGTCGTGTTGCTGGTGCTGCTCCTGCGCGGTGATCGCGGGGAACTCCGAGGAGTCCGTCCCCGCGCTGCGCCCCTGCTGGACACCGCGGCGCAGGTTGGCGAGCCTGCCGCGGACGTCCTCGGGGGCCCGGGAGATCTGCGGGCCGCCCTGGGAGGTCTCCACCGCCTTGCCCTCGACCAGATTGGCCCTGGGCACCCGGCGCGGGAGGCCGGAGGAAGTCGTTCCGCCCGCCTTCGGCACCCGGAGCTGCTCGGCGCGGTGCCAGCGCTCGTCGTTGGCCGACTGCCCGGCGGACGCGTCCCCCTCGTTCCGAGGCCGGGAGATGTCCTGCTGGGACTGCTCCGGTTCTCCGCCGCCCCTCGTGGCCTCCTCGCCCGTCTCCGGCTGCTGCCACTGCCGATCGCGGCGCGGCAGACCGGACCCGGTCAGCGAGGGAGGGCCGCTCGAGGCGGGGCCCGGACGGTCGAACTCTACGCGCTCCGGCTGCGCCGTGTCAGCGGACGGCTGAGATTCCGATTCCGCTCCGTAACCCGGCGCGTACTCGTGCTGGTACGGAGTGGCCTCCGGAGTCGTTCCACCCCACTCGCCTTGGTAGGCGGGGGCGTTGAAGTCGCCGTAGGTCTGCTGGTCGGTGAAGCCCTGTTCGCTGTAGGCGGCTTCCGTATACGGCTGCCCACCGTACGGCTGCTCACCCGTGGCCTGCGGGGCGAAGGGAGTCTGCCGGGTGTCGTGCGACGGGACCTGGGAGGACGTGTCCCCGGACGGTCCCGACTGCCCGGCGGTGTGCGCCTCCAGGGCGGCCCGCCGCTCCTCGCGCAGCCGCGAGCGGCCGAGCGGGTCGAGCGTCGGGGCGCCGGCCGCACCCGCCTCGTAGCGCGAGTCGTCGAAGCCGAGCTCCTCGGCGGTCCGGAGACCGGCCGCGCCGGCCGGGCCGACCGGCCCCGCCTGCTGCTCGGGGACGATCCGGGAGACCGTGAAGTCGTCGCCGGCCTGCTCGTCCTCGCCACCGCCACCGTGGGTGATGATCTCCGGGAGCATGACCAGCGAGGTGGTGCCCGCCTGCTCGCCCGAGGGGCGCAGCTGGACGCGGATGCCGTGCCGCATGGCCAGCCGGCCGACCACGAAGAGACCCATCCGCTGGGAGACCGTGGCGTCCACGGTCGGCGGGTTGGCCAGCTTGTGGTTGATGTCCGCGAAGTCCTCGGGGGTGAGCCCGATGCCCTTGTCGTGGATCTCGACCATCACGCGGCCGTCGGGCAGACGCGTGGCGTTGACGCGGACCTTGGTGTGCGGAGAGGAGAACGTGGTCGCGTTCTCCAGCAGCTCGGCGAGGAGGTGCACGAGGTCGGTCACGGCCAGGCCGTGGATCTCGGCCTCCGAGACGCCGTCCAGCTCGATGCGCTCGTACGCCTCCACCTCGGAGGAGGCCGCGCGCAACACGTCCACCAGCGGAATCGGCTGGTCCCAGCGGCGGCCCGGCTCCTCGCCCGCGAGGATGAGGAGGTTCTCGCCGTTGCGGCGCATACGGGTGGCCAGGTGGTCGAGCCGGAAGAGGTTCTCCAGCTGGTCCGGGTCGGCCTCGTTGTTCTCCAGCCCGGTGATGAGCTCCAGCTGGCCCTCGATCAGGCTCTGGTTGCGGCGGGAGAGGTTGGTGAAGATCGCGTTGACGTTGCCCCGGAGCATCGCCTGCTCGGCGGCGAGCCGGACGGCCTCCCGGTGCACCTGGTCGAAGGCGCGGGCGACCTCGCCGATCTCGTCCTTGGTGTCGATCGGGATGGGCTGCACCCGGGTGTCGATCCGGCCCGGCTCGGTGCGCGAGAGCTGGTCGACCAGGGCCGGCAGCCGCTGCTCGGCCACCTCGAAGGCGGCACCGCGCAGCCGGCGCATGCTGCGGCTCATCGAGCGGGCGATGCGCCCGGCGACGAAGAACGCGGCCAGCAGCGCGACGATCATGATCGAGCCGTTGACGATGGCGTCCCGGCGGGCGTCGGAGGCGACCTGCGAGGCCTGGTCCACCGCGTGGTCGGCGAGGTGCGACTCGACCTCGCGGTAGGCGTCGAACTTCCCGGTGGCCGTGGTGTACCAGGACTCCGGAGTGACGCCGACGGCCTTCAGCTTCTCCGGCGACTCGCCGGACATGATGGCGAGCGCCATCTTGTTCTGCTGCTCGACCTGCGCCTTCTCCTTGAGCGTGTTCTTCAGCCGGTCGATGTCCTCCTGGGTGCCACCGGTCGTGTACTCGTCGGAGGCGATGTACTCCAGGAAGTTGTACGAGGAGAAGGAGGTCAGCAGGAAGCGCCGGTCCTTGGCGGCCATCTCCGGCTTGGCCAGCAGGTGCGTACCCATGGAGCGCTGCAGCGACTCGGCGGCCTTGGCCAGCGAGACGGCGTACACCATGCGGCCGTACGAGGTGACGGTGCCGGTGCCCAGGCCGAGTTCGTTGGTGAAGGCCATCAGCGGACGCTGGATGGAGCCGTACGCGTCCTCGGTCTTCGCGGCCTCGGAGGCGTACGCGGTCTTCCGGATCTGCGGCAGCTTCTTCTCCGCGTCCCGGACGGCCGCCAGCCGGCGCTGCAGGCTGGGGGTGTCGGGCATGGAGCGGACGGTGTCGTGGAAGGCGGCCTGCGCGGAATCCGTCGCCTCCCGGGCCTTCTTGACGTTCGCGTCGTCCCGCTGCTTCGCCAGCAGGGGCATGACGCTCTTGTCGCGCTCGTCGACGACGGCCTGCGCGTAGTCGGCGGCGGCCCGCACCACCCGGGCGGTGTCGGCCGCGTCCTCGGCCTCGGTCCAGGTGTCGACCGAGTTCTTGATGCCGAGACCGCCGAAGACGAGGGCGACCAGGACGGGGATGAGGAGGATCGCGTTCAGCCGGGTGGCCACCCGCCAGTTGCGGGGCGAGAACCGGCCGCCGCGGCCGCTGGGTGCGACGGGGGACCGGGGAACGTCCGAGGGCTGCACCGCGGCCTGCGACGGCGGTGTGAAGTTGCCCCGCGCGTCTTGCGCCTGCTGCGCCGTGCCGGTCTTTCTTCGCCTCACTCGTCCAACAACCTCTCGGCGTCGGCACTGACGTCAGGGACGCCGTGCCGTCTTTCGGCTGGGCCACGACGGCCCAGTTCGGGAAATTCCAGCACGCCGGACCGGTGCGTTCCAAACAGTGGGCAGAGCCGACGGCCGGGGGAACATGCCCGACATAAAACGGGCATTAAGAGCGAGCGGCGCCAAAAGGCGGGCGAAACATGTGCGGAGGGAGACCGGGCGGCTGCGGCCCGTGGTGGCGGACCTGTCGCGCCCCGGTCAATTCTCTGTCGAAACGTTATGAACCCCGGGGGCGGCCCGTGGCACATCCCACACGGCCGCCCGCTCCCGCCGGCTACTTCAGCCGCGCCATCAGGGCGTGCTCGACGAGCGTGATGAGCGCGCTCTTCGCTTCGTTCCGGTGCCGCGCGTCCGTCGTGATGATGGGCGCGTCCGGACCGATCTGCAGCGCCTCGCGCACCTCTTCGGGAGAGTAGGGCTGCGCTCCGTGGAAGCCGTTGAGGGCGATGACGAAGGGCAGGCCGCTGTTCTCGAAGTAGTCGACGGCCGGGAAGCAGTCGGCGAGGCGGCGGGTGTCCACCAGGACGACCGCCCCGATGGCACCGCGGACGAGGTCGTCCCACATGAACCAGAACCGGTCCTGTCCGGGGGTGCCGAACAGGTACAGGATCAGGTCGTCGTCCAGCGTGATGCGGCCGAAGTCCATGGCGACGGTGGTCGTCGTCTTGTCCTGGACGTGGCTCAGATCGTCGATGCCCGCCGAAGCGGACGTCATCACGGCCTCGGTGCGCAGCGGGCTGATCTCCGAGACCGCGCCGACGAACGTGGTCTTGCCCACGCCGAAACCACCGGCCACCACGATCTTCGCGGAGGTCGTGGAGCGGCCGGCGTTCCCGCTAGAGCTTCCGAAGTCCACTGAGAACCCTTTCGAGCAGTGTCACATCCGGCGTTCCGCCGGCCTCGCCGCCGCCGCCCGGCTGATGGATCGCCACCATCCCGGCCTCCGCCAGGTCGGCCACCAGGATCCGCGCCACGCCGAGCGGCATGCTCAGCAGCGCGGAGACCTCG
>NZ_JAIQLH010000045.1 GCF_020037025.1 Streptomyces huiliensis
CAGCGCGGCGGCCAGCACGGTCACCCCGGCGCGGCGCGGCCGGACGGCGAACGAGCCGCCGGACGGAGCGCCTGACGAGCGGCCTGACGAGCCGCCGGACGGACCGCCGAACCGGCCGGTGCCGAGGGCCAGGCCGGGCCGGCCCATGGGCCGGGCGGCACCCCGAACGCGCTGTTCGGAGCCCTGATCGCCGCACGAGGGGTCGTCGCCCTGGAACCGCACGCTTCTCCTCGCCCCGCTGCCGTACGTCGTGGTGGTGATGTGAGCGCTGAGCCCATCACCAGGGGCGGAACGTGTCAACGCAGCTGACCGAACTGCCGGTAATGCCCGGACCGGGGGTTGTGGAGCGGGCGGGCCGAGGTGTGTCGAGGCGTTCGGTGGGAGCGGCCGGAGCGGCCGGAATGTGCCAAAGCCCCGTCAGGGTGCGGACACGGTAAGTAAGCTGACATGGTCCCGGCCGTCACCGGGGAGCACCGCGCCGACCGCCGTGCGCTCCCGGCGCCGGCCGCGCGGAGCCGTCCCCGCCGTCCTCTGGAGGCAGGCATGGACCGCGTGGAGGGCCGTATCGAGGCAGGCGCTGACCGCGCGCGCCTCGCCGTGCTGCACGGTGTGGCCACGTCCTACGAACCCGCCCCCGGGCAGAGCGTCCCGGTCCCGGAGGACACGGTGGTCGCCGTCCTCGCCGCGCTCGGCGTCGACGCGTCCACCCCGCGGGCCGTGCGCGACGCCCTGGACGCCCACGCCCGCGCCGAACGCAACCGGCTGCTGCCCCCGGCCGTCGTCCTGCGCGGGTCCGCCCGGCCGTGGCTGCCGCAGGGCCGGACGGGCCGGATGGGCCGGATGGGCCAGCCAGGTCGGGCCGCGCAGCCGGGTCGGACGGAGCAGCCGGGCCAGCCGGGCCAGCCGGACCCGTCGGACTTTCCGGGCCTGCCCGACGGCACCGCCCTCCGCGTCGAGACGTCCGACGGGCAGTCCCTGACCTGGGACGCGGGGGACGCCTGGGACGAGCCGCTGCCGCTCGGCACCCACCTGCTCCGCGCCCGGACGCCCGACGGGCGCTCGGCCGCCGCCCCGCTGATCGTCGCCCCCGAGCGGGTGCCGCAGCCGCCCGAGCGCTGCCACGGCTTCCTCGTCCAGCTCTACTCCCTGCTGTCCGCCCGCTCCTGGGGCATGGGCGACCTCGGCGACCTGGCCGAGCTCGCCGCCTGGTCGGGCCGGGCCTTCGGCACCGACTTCCTCCAGGTCAACCCGTTGCACGCGGGCGTCCCCGGCACCCCCGGGCAGCCCGCCGACCCGTCCCCGTACCGGCCGTCCTCCCGCCGCTTCCCCGACCCGGTGCACCTGCGCGTCGAGGAGATCACCGAGTTCGGGCGGCTCGACGGGCCCGCACGGGAGGAGGGGCAGCGGCTGCTCGCGGCGGCGGCGGAGCTGAACGCGGCCGTCCTCCGCCGGGGCGAGCCCATCGACCTCGACGCCGTCCGCGCCCTGAAACTGCGCGCCCTGGAACTCGTCCGCGCGGTCCCGCTCGGCCCCGGACGGCGCGCCTCGTACTGCGAGTTCCTCGCCGAGCAGGGGCAGGCGCTCGACGACCACGCCACCTGGTGCGCCCTCGCCGAGGCGCACGGCCCCGACTGGCACTCCTGGCCCGGCGGCCTCAAGGACCCCAGGTCCGCCCGCACCGCCAGGGCCCGGAGCGAGCTCCTCGACCGCGTCGACTTCCACTGCTGGCTCGCCTGGCTCACCGACCGTCAGCTCGCGACCGCCCAGCGCGCCGCGCGCGACGCCGGGATGCGCGTGGGGCTCGTCCACGACCTGGCGGTGGGCGTGCACCCCGGCGGCTCCGACGCGTGGGCGCAGCAGGAGTCGCTCGCCGCCGGGATGTCCGTCGGCGCGCCCCCCGACGCGTTCAACTCCCGCGGCCAGGACTGGGGCCTGCCGCCCTGGCGCCCCGACGCCCTGCGCGCCACCGGCTACGCCCCTTACCGCGACCTGCTGCGCGGGCTGCTCCGGCACGCGGGCGCGCTGCGGATCGACCACGTGATGGGGCTGTTCCGGCTGTGGTGGGTGCCCGAGGGGCGCGAGCCGGGGCAGGGGACGTACGTCAGGTACGACGCCGACGCCATGCTCGGCGTCCTCGCCGTGGAGGCGCACCGCGCCGGGGCCGCCGTCATCGGCGAGGACCTGGGCACCGTCGAACCGGGCGTCCGTGAGGCACTGGCCGAGCGCGGTGTGCTCGGCACGTCCGTCCTCTGGTTCGAACGCGACTGGTCGCGCGGCGCCCGCCGGGCCGAGCCGCTGCCGCCCGGGCGCTGGCGCGCGGGCTGCCTCGCCACCGCCACCACCCACGACCTGCCCAGCACGGCCGCCCGCCTCACCGGCGACCACGTCGCCCTCCGCCACCGGCTGGGCCTGCTGCGCCGCCCGCTCGCCGTCGAACAGCGCGAGGACGCGAAGGGCGTCGCCGAGTGGCTTGCCCTCTTCGGCCGGCTCGGGCTGCTGCCCGAGGGGCCCGGCGACGAGGAGGCCGCCGTCCGGGCCGTCCACCGCTTCCTGCTGCGCACCCCCGCGCGGATGGTCGGCGTCTGGCTGCCCGACGCGGTCGGCGACCGGCGGCCGCAGAACCTGCCCGGCACCTGGAACGAGTACCCGAACTGGCGGCTGCCCGTCGCCGACCCCGCCGGCCGGCCGCTCTCCCTGGAGGACCTGGCCGCCTCGCCCCGGCTGCACGCCCTGATGGACGAGATCCGCTCGCAGGCGGCCCGCCCTCCGGCCGGGCCCCCGAAGGCCACCCCGGACGCGCGCGGTCCACGGGGGTCCGATACTTTGAGCCCGTGAGCAATAAGAAGATGAACGCCAAGCGCGCCGGGGTCGTGTCCGCCGGCACGCTGCTGATGCTGCTGATGTCGTCCCCCGCGTTCGCGCTCACCCGCGACGACGGCGACGACCCGGGCCCCGGCCTCAGCGTGATCAACACGCTCGGCCTCTACGTCGCCGCGCCGATCGTGCTCTTCCTCGTGATCACCGGCCTGACGATGGTGCTGGCGCGCAACTCGGACAACGTGCGCACGCACGACACGCACTACCCGCGGACGTCGCGCTAGTCCTTTGCGGGGGCGCGCCCGGTGCGGGTGCGCTCGTGGCGCGCTCGCGCGCTTCGCCGTATCGGTACGCACGCCGGACGGGCCCTCCACGGTCCGCCCGGCGTTCGGCGTACCGTTCTGCCGGCCGCCGCGGGCAGCCGACCCGTCGGCGTTCACGCCGGTGCTACAGCAACGGGTCGACGAGGGCGAACGCGGCGCAGCAGACGCCGAGGAGAGCCAGCCCCCCGAACACCGTCAGGCCGAGGGAGACGAAGGCGCCCAGCATGACCGCGTGCCGCCTGGCTTTCCGGACTCTGATGCGGTTCGGGTGCGCCGCGTCGTAGGTGAGCTCCGCCGTCTTGGAGTCAGTCGGCCAGGGGGCGTCGTTGGCGGCGTGGGTGCGCTGGACGCCGTGGGCGTCCCGGTACCGGTACGTGTAGCGCATGGATCCCTGCGTTCCGAGCCGGGTGTCCGCCAGGTCGGCGACGACCGTCACCCCGCGGGCCCACAGCCCCCAGCATTCGCGGGCGTAACCACCGATCGCCTTCAGGCAGATCAGGGACGGCAAGAGGGGCAGCGGAGCGATCGCCCAGAGGAAGACCGGCAAAGCCGGATCCCGCGCGACCGCGATGATGTACACGAGCCCGGTCACGTAGAGCGCCACCGACGCCCACCTGATCCGCGCCGTGCGGGAGAGCGGCCGTCGCCCTGCCGTCGGGACCGGGGCCGTGCGGACGAGGGAGCGCCCGTCGATCCGTCGCGCCTCCCGGTCCCGGACCGGTAGCGCGGCCTCGAAGCCCGCCGCGAAGGCCCGTACCGCCGTCGCGCTGCGGCACCGCACCGCGTACGTCCGGCCGCCGTCGCCGCTCGGCGAGGTGAGGACGATCCGTAGGGTGCGGCCTCCGGGCCCGGCGCTCCGCACGCGCTCGACGGCGGCCGGCGGGATGGTGGTGCGGGTGCCCCGGCGGTCCAGCAGCACACCCTGCGGGTCCAGTTGCACACGGGTGCCCCAGCCGCGCAGCACCAGGGCGGGAGGAACGGCTATGGCCGACTCGTCCGTCACAGCGCTCACAGTAGGGCGCTCCCGGCCGTCAGGCCAGGGACGTTTGGCAGGGCCTCACCAGTCCCGCCGCATCACCCGCACCGCCTCAAGCGCGACCGGCACCGCGAAGTACAAGCCGAGCCCGAGCAGTACCAGGCTGAGGGCTCCGACGGCGGCGTGTGCGGGGAAGCTGATTCGGTCGCCGGGGGTGTAACTCCGTTCCGGCGCCCGGGGGTCGTAGCGGATCGGTGTCGTCCGGCCGTCCGCGGACAGGGGCCAGCCGTGGCTCTCGTGGTGGTGGTCGGTGCCCTCCCGGTCCGTGAACGTGTAGTGGTACACGGCCGGTTGATCGGCGTCGTCGGGGTCGTCGCCTCGGTGGACGGCGGTGAGGGTGCCGGTGGCGGCGACACTCCGGAAGCGCAGGAGGCAGGCGGTGTAGGCGGTGGACGCCGTCAGGCGGGCGAGCACCAGGCCGGGGAGCAGGAACACGCCCGCGCGGAGCCAGTCGGCGAGGGCGGTGAAGGAGGCGAGGGAGCGGCCCAGGTCCTCCGAGGCCAGGAAGACGACGGGGAGGGCGGCCACGTAGAGGACCACCAGGAACCGGAGCGTCAGGCTCCCACCGGCCGCCGCCCGCACCGCCCGCACCGCGCGCGCCGGGCCGCGACCGATCCTCTCCGTGCTCGTCAGCCGCCGACCGTCCCGCCGCGCCTGGTGCGGCGTGCGGGGCGGCAGGGAGGACGCGAGGGCGGTGGCGAAGGCCCGGAGAGCGTCCGCGTCGTCGGACCGCAGCGTGATGACCTCGCCCGCGGCGTGGGGTGCGGTGAGCTCGATCCGCAGGGTGCGGCCGCCCGGGCCGGGAACGCCGGGAACGCCGGAAACGCCGGGAACACCGGGAACGCCGACGCGCTCGATCGCCTCGAACGGGACGTGGCGGCGCGTCCGCGTCCGGACCAGTACGACGGCGGTGTCGTACAGGAGAGCCGTGGTGCCCCCGGCGGGGAGGGCGGCCCTGGGGTGCTCGGTCGTCGCCGTTTCTTCGGACATCCGAGCACCCTAGAGCCGCGTGGGTCAGACGGCCGCCGCCGCGTCCGCCGCCTGGGCCTTCAGGGCCCGCTCGACGCCCGCGCGGGACTCAAGGACGAGCCGGCGCAGACCCGCGCTCGGCTCGGCGGAGGCCAGCCAGGCGTCCGTCGTGTCCAGGGTCTCCTGGGAGATCTGGAGCGCGGGGTAGAGGCCGACGGCGATCTGCTGGGCGACCTCGTGGCTGCGGGTCTCCCAGATGCCCTTGACGACGGAGAAGTACTTCGCCGCGTAGGGCGCCAGCAGCTCGCGCTGGTCGGCGACGACGAAGCCGCTGATCACGGCCTCCTGGACGGCGTTGGTGAGCCGGTCGGACTCGACGACCGACGCCCACGCCTCCGCCTTGGCCTCGGCGGTCGGACGGGCCGAGCGGGCCGCCGCCGCGTGCTGCTCGCCGGCCGAGGTGCGGTCGCGGTCGAGCTCGGCGGCGATGGCCTTCTCGTCGGCGCGGCCGGTGATGGCGAGGCGGGTGAGCAGGTCCCAGCGCAGGTCGGTGTCGACGGCGAGGCCGGCGACGAGCTCGCTGCCCTCCAGCAGACCGGCCAGGAAGTCCAGGTGCTCGTCAGTGCGGGCGGTGGCGGCGAAGGCGCGGGCCCAGGCGAGCTGGTGGTCGCTGCCCGGCTCGGCCGCGCGGAGCTGCTCCAGCGCCGCGTCCGTCCACTTCCGGAGGCCGGTCTCGCGCCAGTCCGGTGCCGCGTACAGGTCGAGGGCCAGCTTGACCTGCCGCTGGAGCGACTGGACGACGCCGATGTCCGACTCTTTGGCGATGCCCGAGAGCACCAGCTCCAGGTAGTCGCGGGTGGCCAGCTCGCCGTCGCGGGTCATGTCCCAGGCGGAGGCCCAGCACAGCGCGCGCGGCAGCGACTCGGCGAAGTCGCCGAGGTGGGCGGTGACGACGCCCAGCGACTCCGCGTCGAGGCGCACCTTCGCGTACGACAGGTCGTCGTCGTTGAGCAGGACGACGGCCGGGCGCCGCTGCCCGACGAGGGCGGGGACCGCGGTGAGCTCGCCGTCCACGTCCAGCTCGATCCGCTCGGTGCGGACCAGCTTGCCGTCCTTCAGGTCGTACGCGCCGATCGCGATCCGGTGCGGGCGCAGCGTCGGCTCGCCCTGCGCGCCCTCGGGCAGCGGGGTGGCCTCCTGGCGGACGGCGAAGGAGGTGATGACGCCGTTGTCGTCCGTGCTGATCTCGGGGCGCAGGACGTTGATGCCGGCCGTCTCCAGCCACGCCTTCGACCAGGTCTTCAGGTCGCGGCCGCTCATCAGCTCCAGGGCGCCGAGGAGGTCGGAGAGGCGGGTGTTGCCGTAGGCGTGGGTCTTGAAGTACGCCTGCACGCCCTGGAAGAACTTGTCCTCGCCGACGTACGCCACCAGTTGCTTGAGCACCGAGGCGCCCTTGGCGTAGGTGATGCCGTCGAAGTTGACGAGGACGTCGTCCAGGTCGCGGATCTCGGCCATGATCGGGTGGGTGGAGGGCAGCTGGTCCTGCCGGTAGGCCCAGGTCTTCATGGAGTTGGCGAACGTGGTCCAGGAGTGGGGCCACTTGGAACCGGGGGCGGCGGCCTGGCAGGCGACCGACGTGTAGGTGGCGAACGACTCGTTCAGCCACAGGTCGTTCCACCACTTCATGGTGACGAGGTCGCCGAACCACATGTGCGCCAGCTCGTGCAGGATCGTCTCGGCCCGCACCTCGTACGCCGCGTCCGTCACCTTCGACCGGAAGACGTACTGGTCGCGGATGGTGACCGCGCCCGCGTTCTCCATCGCGCCCGCGTTGAACTCCGGCACGAACAGCTGGTCGTACTTGGCGAAGGGGTAGTGGTAGTCGAACTTCTCCTGGAACCAGTCGAAGCCCTGCCGCGTGACGTCGAAGATGGCGTCCGCGTCCAGGTACTCGGCGAGCGACGGCCGGCAGTAGATGCCCAGGGGGACCGTCCGGCCGTCCTTCTCGTAGGTGCTGTGCACGCTGTGGTACGGGCCGGCGATCAGCGCGGTGATGTACGTGGAGATGCGCGGGGTCGGCTCGAAGCGCCAGATCCGGTCCGCCGGGACCTCCGGCGTGGGCGAGTTGGAGATGACCGTCCAGCCCTCGGGGGCCTTGACGGTGAACCGGAACGTCGCCTTCAGGTCCGGCTGCTCGAACGAGGCGAAGACGCGGCGGGCGTCCGGCACCTCGAACTGCGTGTACAGGTACGCCTGGTCGTCCACCGGGTCCACGAACCGGTGCAGGCCCTCACCGGTGTTGGTGTACGCGCAGTCGGCGACGACGCGCAGCTCGTTCTGCCCGCCGTGCAGCGACGGCAGGGCGATCCGGCTGTCCGCGAAGACCTCGGCCGGGTCCAGCGCCTCGCCGTTGAGCACGACCTCGTGCACGGTGGGGGCCACCAGGTCGATGAACGTCTCGGCGCCGGCCTCGGCGGAGTCGAACCGCACGACCGTCTCAGAGCGGAAGGTCCCGCCCTCCTGCGCGCCGGAGAGGTCGAGGTCGATCTCGTACGCCTCCACCGTCAGCAGCGTGGCCCGCCGCTCGGCCTCTTCGCGGGTCAGATTCGTGCCTGGCACCTGGCCATCTCCTTCGCATCACGCGTGTCATGACGTTCCCGGCCATCCTTCCACGGCGGCGGCGTCGGGCGCCTGCCGTGAGCCCTGCCGTGAGTCCTGCCACGAGCCGTCCGCCGTGAGCCGCCAGGCCCGGTGCGCGCGGACCTGGAGGCAGCCGGTGGGGACGTGGTGGACGCCGATCCCGGCGGCGACCCGGTACAGCGGCGACAGGTGCTCGTCGAGCGCCCACAGCTCCGGGCGGGGGATCTCGTCGAGGAGCGGCTCGCCGTCGTCGAAGTCGTAGTCGAACCGGACGGGCCCGGGCGCGCCGGTCCAGCGGACGACGTCATGGCCGTGCCCTTCGACACCGGTGCCGGCGACTCCGGGGCCGAACGCCCGTATCTCCTCCGGCGGGCGGAGCGTCAGCTTCCAGGACTGGTCCTCCGCGGCGGTGACGAGGACGTACGTGGGGGTACCGGGGGCACCGGGGGTACCGGGGGTACCGGGAGCGCTGGGGACGTTGGGGGTCGCGCGCAGTGGGCCGTGCGCCGGGCGTGGGGTGTGCGCGCGGGTCACCCGGACGCGGGCCAGCCCGCCGGCCTCCAGGCTCGTGACGTGCACGGGCCCCGCCTCCGCCGTGGTCAGCGTGAGCGCCGCCGGCGGGCCGTGGTGGACGAGGACGTCGCAGCCGGTGCCGGTGACTCCGCCGGCCGGCGCCTCGTCGGTCAGCGGGCGGGCCGCGGAGAGCGGACGGAGGCGGAAGCGCCAGCGCGTGAGGGCACCGAGCTCCAGCCGGGTGGCCTCCGCGCCCTTCGTGAGGCCGGTGAAGAGGAGGCGGCGTCCCTGGAACCCCTCGTCCTTGGAGATCAGCTCGCGCGTGTCGCCGTAGGGGTCGATCTCGGTGACCGCGAAGAAGTCGGAGCCCTCCAGGTCGTACTCCAGGATCACCGGCGAGCCGGGGCACGGGTGGGCGATCTCGACGACCTCCAGGTTCCGCCCCTGGCCCGCGTACTCGGCGAGCACCCCGTCCGCGGGCTCCGGCTCGGGCACGGCGTCCGGCAGGGCGGCGAGCGACCAGGGGCCGTCGGCGTCGACGAGCAGCAGGCAGGGGCCCGCGACGGGCGTCACGTCGATGAGCGCGCCCCGCCCCTGGGCGAGCAGGTCGGCGCCGTCGCGGTCGGCGGGGTCGCCGCCGGGGTAGACGGCGCGCAGGGTGAGGCTGCCGCGGTCGGCCCGGCCGCCCGTGTGGTTGACCCGCAGGTCGGCGGCGGGACCGGAGTAGCGGAGCACGTCGGGGCCGGTGCCCTGGAGCGTGCCTGCCGGTTCCAGGAGGCGGGCCTCGGCGAGCGGCAGGAACGTCAGGCTCCACTGCCGTCGCGCCGTCACCCGCAGCCTCGGCGCCCGGCCGGCGCGCGGCGCGAACACCGCCCGCCCGCGGAACCGGCCCGTCCCCGCCATGAGCGGACTCGCCGTCCGCTGCTCCCCGTCGGCCGTCTCCAGCACCTCCACGGCCTCGACGGCCGCCGGCCCCCCGGGACTGGCGAACTCCACCAACACCGGGCCGTCGGGTAGCGGGCCTTCGAGGACGACGTCCTCGTCACCGTTGCCGGTTCGCTCCCACGGGGCGAAGGCGGTCGCGGAGGCGGGCTCCGCGGCCTCGGCGGCCGGAGCGAGGTCGGTGAGGGGGACGGCTTCCGCGGCCGGGGTTCCGCCGCTCGCGGGCGGTGTAATCCGGTCCCGTACCGCTCCGGCCGGGCCGTCGGCGAGCAGCGGGTCGGCGAGCGGCTGAACGTCGTCCGTGCGGCCGGCGTCCGTGCGGCCGTCGGACGGGAAGCCGTCCACCGGAGCCTCCGCCTCCGCCCCCGGCCCTCCGACGCCCGGCTCGGCCGAGACCGGACGGTTGGTGACCCGCCCGACCACGGCCCGCTCCTCCGCGAGCGGAACCTCCCGCGCGGGCGGTACGACGACGGCGAGGCCGACGGTCGGCGGATCGGCGACCGGCCGTTCCCGCTCCACCCCCGGCGCACCGCCGAACGGCGACTCCGGACCGGCCCCGGGAACGGGCGGCCTCAGAACGGGCTCGAACGGCACCCCCGCCGCGACCTCGGCCTCGTACCCGAGGGCGACGCCACCGGCGGCACCCTGACCGGCCGTGCCCTGGCCCTGAGCGGGCGCACCGGCCCCGGGCACGTCCGGAGCGTAGGAGGGCATCGCCGGCACACGCGCCGGGGGAGCGGGGACGGGACCGGCGGTGCCGTGCCCCTCGTACGCGAGCACGCCCGGCCCGCCGCCCTGCCGGCCGTGGCCCGACCCGCCGTCCGTCGGCAGGACCCCGTCCCCGGCCGGAGGACCGACGGCTTCCGGCGCCGTCGCGCCAATCCCGGGCCGCGCGCCGGACAGCGGTCCGTCGGCCTGGGGCGCGTGGGCCCCCGCGTCCGTCGGGTACGGCGGCTCGGCCCCGCGGCCGCGGCTGCCCGGGCCTTCCGGCCCTGTCGCACCAACCCCGGCCCCCGCGCCGGAAAGCGGTCCGTCGGCCTGCGGCGGGTGGACCCCCGCGTCCGTCCGGTACGCCACTTCTGCTCCCTGGACGTGATCCCCGAGGCCGTCCGGCACCGTCGTGCCGATGCCGGGCCCGGCGTCCGGCAGGGGACCGTCGGCCTGGGGCACGTAGGCTCCCGCGTCCGCCCGGTACAGCGGTTCGGCCCCAGGGCCGCGGCTGTCCGGGCCCTCCAGCGCTGTCGTGCCGATCCCGACCCCCGGGCCGGAAAGCGGGCCGTCGGTCTCGGGCGTGTAGCTCCCCGCCTCCGCCCGGTACGCCGGCTCCGCACCCGGCGCGTGCCCCCCGGCCTCCGCCGCGAACCGGTGATCAGCCGGTGCCAGGGGGTCGCCGGTCATACCCGCCGCGTACGCCTCGCCGCCCCCGAGGGCGACGCCGTTCCCGTACGTCCCGGTGTCCGCCGGGGTCCCGTCGCCCGGGCTCCCCGCCGCCCCCGCGCGGTGGGCCTCGACCACGCCGCCGAGGCCGGAGGCGTATCCCCTCAGGACGGCCGCGAACCGCCAGCCGCCGTCGTCCTGCCGCCGGAACTCGCCGAAGACGGCGGCGGTGGCGGTCGCCACGGCGGTGCCCCCCACGTCCCCCGCGTTCTCCGCGTCCGGCCCGGGGCCCGGGAGCTCTCCGAGCTCGTCGGAGCCGCGGGAACCCGCCCCGCCCCGCCCGTCGTCGTCGAAGCGCACGCCGTCCTCCACGGCGACGTGGGCGACGGGGTCGCCGCCGGCCGTCGTGACGGCCAGGCCGAGGCCGGGGACGCGGCCGAGGGCGCGGCCCTTCGTGGCGGCGGCCACGACGATTCGTGTCACGTCCGGCTCGATCAGCGCGGGGTCGACCACCAGCCACTCGGCCACCAGGCCCGCCTCGCCCTCCGAGGTGCCCAGGTGGAGCACGGCACCCGAGGGGTGCCCGGCGTGCTGGGAGGAGACGAGGTCGACGTCGGAGCGGAGCGTTCCGCGCGCGTCGAGGAGCAGGGCGGCGACGGTGAGGGCCCCGGCGTCCGGGAGTGCGGGCACGGCGGTCCAGGTGACCGCCGCGTGCAGGGGCTCGGCCGGGACGGTCAGATGTTCGCCTCTGGCTATCCGGTTCATGAACGGCACTCTGCCACGGGGGTCGGACAGTGCGACTCGAATTAGGCCCGGGGAGCCCCCGCGCATGCGGAAGGGCGGGGCCCGAAGGACCCCGCCCCGTACGACCCGAAGCGGCTCAGCCGCGCAGCTCCGCGGCCACCAGCTCCGCGATCTGCACCGCGTTCAGGGCAGCGCCCTTGCGCAGGTTGTCGCCGGCGACGAAGAAGGCGAGGCCGTGCTCGACCGTCTCGTCGACGCGCACGCGGCCGACGTAGGTGACGTCCTTGCCCGCAGCCTGGAGCGGGGTCGGGATCTCGGACAGCTCGACGCCGGGGGCGTCGGCGAGCAGCTCGTAGGCGCGCTCGACGCTCAGCGGACCGGCGAAGGAGGCGTTGACCTGCACCGAGTGGCCGGTGAAGACCGGGACGCGGACGCAGGTGCCGGAGACCTTGAGGTCGGGGATCTCCAGGATCTTGCGGGACTCGTGGCGGAGCTTCTGCTCCTCGTCGGTCTCGAACAGGCCGTCGTCGACGATCGAGCCGGCCATCGGCAGCACGTTGAAGGCGATGGGCCGCTTGTAGACGCCGGGCTCGGGGAACTCGACGGCCTCGCCGTCGTGCGTCAGCTCCGTCGCGCGGTCGGCGACCTTGCGCAGCTGCCCGTCGAGCTCGGCGACGCCGGCCAGGCCGGAGCCGGAGACGGCTTGGTAGGTGGTGGCGACGAGGCTGCGCAGCCCGGCCTCGCGGTGCAGCACCTTCAGGGCCGGCATCGCGGCCATCGTGGTGCAGTTCGGGTTGGCGATGATGCCCTTGGGCCGGTCGGCGATGGCGTGCGGGTTGACCTCGGAGACGACGAGCGGCACCTCGGGGTCGCGGCGCCAGGCGGAGGAGTTGTCGATCACGACGGCGCCCTGCCCGGCGACCTTCTCGGCGAGCGCCTTGGAGGTGGCGCCGCCGGCCGAGAAGAGGACGATGTCCAGCCCGGTGTAGTCGGCCGTGGCCGCGTCCTCGACGGTGACGTCCGTGCCCTGCCAGGTGATCGTGGACCCGGCGGACCGCGCCGACGCGAACAGGCGCAGCTCCGTCACCGGGAAGTCGCGCTCGGCGAGGATCTTGCGCATGACTCCGCCGACCTGTCCGGTGGCTCCGACGATTCCGACTCTCACAGGGGGCTCCCATTGCTCATATAGGCCACATGCGTCACTTCCGGGGACGGTGGGCCCGGTAGGCGCGGTTCCATCATGCGGGAGCGGGGGGCCCGAAAGTCCAATCCATTGTCCGGAGGGTGGGACGACGCGGGCGTGCCGGAACGGTTTCCGGCCGTCACTCCGGCGAGTGACCGGTCGCCGTAACAGGTACGCGGAGACGAGGCAGGCCGTACGTTCCGCCGAACAGACGGGAAACCGCGGAATGTCCGGAGCGCCGGCATATGGGAGGCGGGAAATGAGGGGACGGTCGTGGTGTGAGGTGCGTTCCGAGGCGCTGGAGCGCCATCCGTGGCTCGGTTCCGACGAGGCCGTGGCACAGCGCGCCCGGGAGCGTTTCGCGGCGATCGACGCCGACATCGCCCGGACCGGGGCTATGCCCGCTCCCGAAGGGGCGGAGCCCGGATTCTCCAGCGAGGAGCTCGCCGCTGCTCGGGCCGGCCTGGCCCGGGCACTCGCCGCTGCCCGGGAGACGGCGTGACCTCACCCCAGGTGCGCGATGCGCACGACGAGGATCGTCGACTGCCGTCGGTGTTCCTGGTACCACATCATCAGGCGGCCCTCGGCGTGGTCCAGGAGCCGAGAGACACCGGACTCGTGGGACGGCGGGTCGCCCAGGTACCTGACCGAGGCCGCGTCCGCCAGTCGCGCGGCGAGCTTTTCCACGTCGCGGCGCAGCACGGGGTCCAGGCCGCCGACGACATGCTCGGCATCGGGCAGGTACTCCCAGGTCCAGTCGCTCACTCCGCCGCCTCGCGGGCCGCCATGTCCAGCAGCGCCGCGATCTCCGTCGACGCGGCTCGCGCTTCCTCGAGCGTAGGGGCCCTGCCGACCGCCCTTTCCAGTTCGTCCAGCCGAGCGGCGCGGGAAGGGATCCGGCGCAGGGCGACGAACACCCCCCAGCGGTGCAGGAAGGTGTGCATGGGCACGGTGCTGTCCGTCTGGACGGCCTCCTGCCAGGCGGCGTGGAACTCCTGCTCGAAACGGACGGCGGCGCTCAGGTCGACTCTGGCGACCGCCACGCGGAGGGCCGCCTCGGTGAGCGGAGGCATGGGGAAGAGCGGTTCGTCCGGGTCGCGGTGGTGTGCGGGGTCTGCGCTCACGAGGCTGAATCTCCTTCGACGTCCACGCGTCACATCAGTCTGCCGTACCGATTCCCGACGGTACCTGTGCGACCGGAAAGAGCAGGGCGGGCGCCCGGAAACCGGACGCCCTCCCCTTCTCGATCCATCAGGAACCGGTCAGGAGACGACTTTCTCGATCGTCACGCTGCCGCTGCCCGCGACCGTGCCGCGCTCGTTGACGAGCTGGACCTCGCCGGAGAAGGTGCGGCCCTCGGGGGCCGCCCCGGCGACCACGACGTCGGCCGTGACCTGGGCGGACTCACCGTTGCCGAGCTTGACGGTCTGGCCGGCCGGGACCTTGACCTCGCCCAGGGAGGGGGCGAAGTAGACGTCCCGGTAGTCGTAGGCGGTGGTGCCGGAGGGCACCTCGTAGCCGACGACCTCGATCGTGTACTCGCCGGCGGCCGGCTTGGTCAGGACGACCTGCTCGTCGGAGCCGCCGCTGGTGGAGGAGCCGACCGGCTTGCCGTCCTTGGAGACGACCAGGTCGAGGTCGGCCTTGGGGTCGGCCGCGCGGCCGATGGACGCCTCGAAGCGGGTGACGCCCTCACCGAGGGTGACCTTGGTGACCTGCTTCTGACCCTTGGCGATCTCCTGGCGGGCGACCTTGGACGAGCCGAGGCGGCCGCCCTGGAGCTTGCCGTCGAGCTGGGCGAAGTTGTTGGTCGCCTTCCAGGTGACGGCGGCCGGCGTGCCGACCTTCGCCTCCTTCACCGTCTGCACGGCCGGGTCGAAGGACGCGCCCAGCACGGTGGCGGTCACCGAGTACGGGTTGTCCAGCAGCGGCGAGGTGCGCCGCGACTCGACCTCGATCTCCCAGACGCCCGGCAGCGGGTTGGCGTACGAGCGCACGTCCGGGCGGCAGGTGTTGGCCGGGTTGTTGTAGTTGGGGTAGCAGTTGATCGTGGAGGTCGGGTCGACCGGCACGCCGTAGGAGTTGATGGCGATGAACCGGGTCTGGCTGTCCTTCGCCAGACCGCTCATCGCGATCTCCAGCGTCTTGGCGCCCTTGGGCACGGTGACGAAGTACGACGTGCTGGAGTTGCGCTGGGCCGTACCGCTCTTCGCGACCCGGTAGGCGGGGGCGGCCAGCGGCTCCGCGGCGACCACCGTCGTCATGATCTGCTTGTCGACGCCCTCGGTGCGGTCGTCGTCCACGGTGAGGATCGCGCTGTGGATGCCCGCCGACTTCGGCTTCGCCGTGACCTTGACGGTGACGGGCTTGTTCAGCGGCAGCCGGACCTCGTCACGGCTCGCCAGCTTGAACGTTCCGTCGTTGTTGCGCCACTTCAGCTCGTGCCAGACGTCCTTGGCCGGGCCGGAGGTGCGGGTGACGGTGACGTCGTACGTCTTCGACTGGCCGGCCTTGAGGCCGCCCTCGCGGTCGTAGACGCCGGTGCCGAAGCCGGGGGTCTTCAGGGAGCCCGACAGGGCGGTGGAGACCGGGGCCTTCACGGCGTACTCGTGCGCGGTGGCCTTGTGGCGCAGCGCCTCCCACGCCTCGTTGATGTCGATCAGGCCGGAGCCCTGCTCGTACGCCTGGAAGCCCTTGATCTTCTTCGCGGTGCTGGTGAGGGCCGTGCGCAGGTCGGCGGGGGCGAGCTTGGTCCCCTTCTGCTTGGCGGCCGAGATCAGCAGCGCCGTGGCGCCGGTGGCCTGCGGGGCGGCCATCGAGGTGCCCTGGAGCATCCCGTAGCCCGGCGGCAGTTCGTAGCCGGACTCGGCGACGGGCGCGCCCGGCTCCCAGGTCGGCGTGGTGTTGATCGACGCGCCGGGGGCGGTGATGATCGGGGCGAAGCCGCCGTCCTCGCGCGGGCCGCGGGAGGAGAACGGCATCATCGCGTACTTGGTCCGCACCTCGGACCCGTAGTTGGCGGCCCAGGTCTCCTTGGAGACGGACGCGCCGACGTTGAGGACCTTGTCGGCCAGGGCCGGGTCGCCGATGGTGTTGGTGCCGGGGCCGCTGTTGCCCGCCGAGATGACGAGCTGGACGCCGTAGGTGTCGATGAGGCGCGTGTAGAGCTCCGAGCGGGCGTTGTTGCCGTCGTTGAGCGCCGGCAGGCCGCCGATCGACATGTTGACGATGTCGACGCCGCGGTTCACGACCAGGTCGATCATGCCCTCGGTGAGCGCGACGTTGGTGCAGCCGCCGCTCCAGGTGCAGGCGCGCGAGGAGACGAGCTTCGCGCCGGGGGCGGCGCCGTTCATCTTCCCGCCGAACAGGCCGTTGGCCGCGGTGATGCCCGCGACGTGCGTGCCGTGCTCGGACTCGATGACGCCGATGTTGACGAAGTCGGCCTTCTTGCCGGCCCAGTCGCCGCCCTTGGGGTCCATCGGGACGTCCTTGCGGACCTGCACGACGAACGGGATGCGCTCGGCGATGGCGGTCTTCGGGTCGTCCTTGCCGAAGTAGCCGACCTGGTAGCCGTCCTTGTACGGCTTCATCTCGGCGTCGTTCCGGAAGTCGCCGTCGTCGTCGAGGTCGACGCGGACGGTGCCCTTGGCCTTGTCGTAGAGGACGGCCCAGGAGTCGGTGGTGTCGCCGTCCCGGTTGAGGTCGCCCTTCATGTCGCCGCCGGCGGTCGCGCTCTCGCGGAACAGCGACACCTGGTACGAGCCCGCCGGGGCGGAGTACGTACGGCCGTTGAAGGAGAACGAGGGGCCGGCCGCGTCCCGCGTCATCGGCAGCCAGGTGCCGTCGTCGTCCGCCAGCGGGTCGGTGGACGTCACCCAGTCGACGATCTTGCGCTCGCCGGTGGTGGTCTTCTGCAGCGCGGGGTGGCCCAGGTCGATGCCGGAGTCCAGGATGCCGATGGTGACGCCCCGGCCGTCGGCCTTGGGGTGGTCCTCGACGAAGTCCACGGCACCGGTCTCGAAGGCCGGCTGGTACGGGTTCTTGGCCGGAGTCCGCTTGTCGGGCGCCGGGTAGGAGCGGCTCTTCGGCCCCTTGGCGCCCGCCACCGCGTCACCGCGCGGCGTCGGGTCGGGCAGCTTGATCTCCTGCTTGAGGTCGATGCCGTGCACCGACGACAGCTTCTGGGCCTCGGCGATCACGGCGTCGGCCTTGGCGGTGGGGACGGTCGCCCGGACGTAGCCGAGCTTGTCGTACTCCTTGCCCACCGAGGCGCCCTGGACGGAGTCGAGCTTCCCGGCGATCTGCTCCGTCTGGCCCGGAGCGGTGGCGATCATCATCGTGACGGTCCGCTCGCCCGCGGACTTGGCCTTGGCCAGCAGGTCCGCGCCGTGCGAGCCGAGCTTGTCCTTCGCGGGGTCGGCCGGCTTGACCGGACCCGGGGCCGGGGTACCGGCCGGCGGCTGCGGCCCGTCGGCGAAGGCGGGGGCCGCGCCCGTGGCGGCGAGTGCCACCGCCGCGGCGGCGGCGACGGCTATTCGGGACGCGCGTCTCGCGCCGCCGCGGGAGGCATGGCGAGATGTGGGGGTGGTCATGGACATCCCTGGCTGGTGAGTGAACGGCTGCCGACGGCAGGTCCGGATATCGGAACCGGATGGGGGCTCACTTTTATGGAAGTGACGGGCTTTTGGGGAGAGTTGCCAGGGCGGGAAAATATGGATGGCGTAAACCCGCCAGCGGGCACAGCGGGAGGAAGCGGGACGGAGGCCGCGAACCGTTTGCGGAGGGTTCGCCTGAGGGACGAGAGACGGGGGTCCACGGTTCAGCCATTCAGGGCAAACGGAGTACACCGGGAACGGCGGGGCCATAGGGTTTTCCGGGGCGCGTTCCCTGGCGGGTGAACGCTGAGTGAGGCTCAGCGTTCCAGGGGACGAGTCCTCTATGTCGGTTGCAGTAGCCAAGATCGATGTGAGGTGATCGGCGGCGACCGTTGCCGCCCTGTTCACGCCCAGGCCATCCGCGCTGCCAACGATCCTCGGTGACAGCAGCCGCAGACCGCCTGCACCTCCGCTCGCATTCGCGTTCGCACTCGGGGAGACCGCCATGCACAGCAGATCCGGCAGATCAGCCTCGCACTTCGACCGCCGCGGGTTCCTGGCCGCCGCCGGCGCCGTCGGTACCGGCCTCGCCCTGGGCCCCGCCGGCTCAGCCGCCGCCGACGAGCCCGCCCTCCAGAGCCCAGGCGCGCTCCCCGACGGCGGCGCGGCCGGCACCGAGACCGCGACGGCGGCCCCCACGGGCGCCGGCACCACGCTGGCCTCGGTCGCCACCCCGCGCGGCACCGGCGCGTACAAGCGGCTGGGCGACGGCCCCGGCTGGCCCCGCGTCGTCCGCACAGAGCTGGCCGCGGCGCGCGCCGACCGCACCAAACGGCGTACCACGATCGCGTCGTTCGTGCAGTTCACCGACTTGCATCTGACGGACGTCCAACACCCGCTCCGCTACGAGTTCTTCCGCGCCGGCGGCGAGGGCGCCTGGCGGCCGCACGAGGCGCTGACCCTGCCCGGCGTCGTCTCCCTCGTCGAGCGCGTCAACAAGCTGCGCCGCGGCCCGGCCACCGGCACCCCGCTCCGCTTCGTCATCACCACCGGTGACAACGGCGACGAGAACGCCAAGATCGAGGCCGAGTGGTTCCTCACCGCCCTCAGCGGCGGCCGGATGAACCCCAACACCGGCGACCCGCGCCGCTACGAGGGCGTCCAGAACAGCGGCCTCAAGCTCTACTGGCACCCCGAGAGCTCCCTCCGCGACCAGGACAAGGCCGTCGGCTACCCGCGCATCCCCGGCTACCTCAACGCCGCCATGCGCAGCGTCAACAGCCCCGGCCTCAACATCCCGTGGTACTCCACCTTCGGCAACCACGACCTGCTCTCCGGTGGCTGCTACCCGGCCGCCGGCTCGTTCATCTCCGACGTCGCCGTGGGCGGCAAGAAGCTCTACACCGTCTCCGCCGACGAGGCCAAGTGGCTGATGGACGGCGAGCTGCACGGCGCCGACCCCAAGGGCAAGCGCATAGAGGAACTGCTGCGCAAGCACAAGAAGGAGCTCCGCGGCGTCACTCCGGACGCCCGGCGCGTCCCGCTGACGCAGCGTCAGTACGTCGGCCTGCACCTGGAGCGCCGGTTCGCCGGCCGCGGCCCGGTCGGCCACGGCTACACCAAGGACAACCTCGACTCCGGCACCCTCTACTACAGCTTCCGCGTCTCCGACCGGGTCGTCGGCATCAGCCTCGACTCCACCGACCCCGGCGGCCACTACCAGGGCTCTCTCGGCACCGCCCAGCTCGACTGGCTGGACCGCACCCTCAAGGCGCACAGGAACGAGTACGCCCTGATCTTCAGCCACCACCCCAGCTGGAGCATGAACAACACCGTCCCCGACCCCGCCCGCCCCAAGGAACAGCGGCACGGCGGCGACGAGGTGATCGCCCTCCTCCAGAGCCACAAGAACGTCCTCGCCTGGATCAACGGCCACAGCCACCGCAACCGCATCCGCCCCCGCGGCACCTTCTGGGAGATCGCCACCGCCTCCCACGTCGACTACCCGCAGCTCGCCCGCGTCATCGAGATCACCGACAACCGCGACGGCACGATCTCCCTCTACACCACCCTCGTCGAGTCCGCGGCCCCCCACCGCACCGACTACCACGACCTCTCCCAGACGGGCCTCGCCGCCCTCTACCGCGAACTCGCCTACAACGCCCCGGGCGCCGACCGCACCCTCGTCGGCGAACCGACGGACCGCAACACGGAGTTGCTGCTCAGGCGGTGACGCGTCCGGCTCCCCGCAGGTGCCGCGTCAGCCGCTCCAGGGCGGCCCACCCGTCCCCGTGCGACGACCCGTCGCCCAGCGGGTAGTACAGGCCGGGCCGCCCGGGCGGGCCGACGCGGAGCGGGGAGCCGGCCGTCGGCGCACCCGCGGCGTGCGCGAGCCCCCCGTTGTCCCGGACGCCGTCGGGGCCGAGCGCGTAGGCGAGGGGCACGGGCGGGGCCTCGAAGCGCGGCGGCACGCTCAGGTCGCGGCGGGCCGGGCGCAGGTGGCAGACGAGGGAGCGCAGACCATGCCGGGACGCCAGGGTGTCGGCGAGCTCCGGCAGCGCCTCCACCGGCGTCCGCTCGCCCGGCGCGTATCCGAGGGCCAGGGTCACGTCCTCCGCGACACCCTCCCGCGTGCGGTCCACCCGCACCGTGGCGACGGCCGGGCGGTCCGGCGCGCCCACCACGACGCACCAGGTGGGGCGCGGGCTGCGGTGCCGCGCCAGGGAGGTCGCCTCCTCGCGGGACCACGGGAGGCCGGCCGGCTCGGCGGAGCCCCAGCCCGCGGGCGGCGCGCCGGTCAGGGTCCGCCAGGCGGCCTCGACGGCACCGCCCAGGACCAGGTCCTCGGAGGCGGGCAGGCAGGTGCGGAACGCGACCACGAGCTGCCGCTCACCGCTCCGGTCGACCTGCCGGAACGCGTCGGCGACCAGGGCCCTCCCGTGGGCGTCGGCGACGGGGGCGAACGTGCCGTCCCGCCAGCCGAGCACCGCCCCGGACAGCCCGTCGTAGTAGCCGCACCGCTCGTCCCGTACCACCCAGCGGGTCGGCGGACCGGTGAGGAGTGAACGGGTGGGGAGGGAGAGCCGGCTGTGGCCCGGGGTGACGATCTGGAGGCCCCGGTCCGCGTCCGCCGAGGTGCGCAGCGCCTCGGACAGCCGGCTGGTCATGGCGATCAGCGGACGGTCCTGGAGGATCACGGCGGCCTGCCCGGTGAGCACGTCGACGGCCGGGAGCCCGGGAGGCTCCGCGGCGGTGACGTCCGAGACGTCGACGAGGCCGCCGGCTTCAGGGACGTCCCCGGACGCGCCCGGCGGCCACACCGCGCCGCCCAGCAGATCGGTGAGCCGGCCCGCCACCGCGCGCGCCAGCCGCTCAGCCCCGGGGACGCCCGTGGCGGCCCGGATCTCCGTCCACCAGCCGGTGCCGTTCCCCACGGGGACCCCGAGCAGCCGCTCGGCCTCGCCTCGCACCCCCATCCGCAGCGGTGCCTCCACCGAGACCAGCGGGGCGCCGTCCCGGTCGCAGAGCTGGAGCACCGCCCCCTGCCCAGCCGTCCGCACCCCGGGCTCGGGGCCGCCGGCCAGCAGGGCGGCCATGATGCTCCAGGGGTCCGGCATCCCCTCGGTGAGCGCGATCACGTCCGTCGTCACGCGGGTTCTCCGTCCGCCAAAGCCGTTGCCAAAGCCGTTGCCAAAGCCGTCGTCAAAGCCGTCGTCAAAGCCGTCGTCACGCGGGTTCTCCGTCCGCCAGTGCCGTCTGCACCAGCCGCGCCGCCGCGCCCCGCCGCACGAGGAAGCCCCGCCCCGGGGGCTGAGGCGCGGCGTACACCCCGGGGAACAGCTGCCCCTCCTGCCGGTCGCCGGTCATCACCAGGGCCGTCGCGCCGCTCTCCCGGAGGGCCATCAGGAACGGCTCGTACAGCGCGCGGGAGGCACCGGCCACACGCCGGGTGACGACGAAGTGCAGGCCGATGTCCCCGGCCGCCGGGACGAACGGCAGGAACGGCGCCAGCGGCTGCTGCCCCGCCGCCGCGAGGGCGTCGTAGTCGTCCACGAGCACGACGATCTTCGGCCCGGGATGCCGGCCGACGGGCCCCGACGGCCGGCTCCCGTCCGGCATCCGCTTCTCCAGCTCGGTGGCGACGACGGACGAAAGACCCTCACAGACGCGGGAGTTCGTCGCGTACCCGCCGCGGTAGGGCTCCGGGACGAGGGCGTGCAGACCGCGGCGAGGGTCCATCAGCGCGAAGACGATCTCCTCGTCGCTCCGGCGCGCCATCAGCCCCTGGGCGACCAGCCGCAGCAGGTTCGTCTTCCCGCACTCGCCGTCGCCGAGGACGAGCAGGTGCTGGTCGTGCCCGAACAGGTCGAGGGAGACCGGGCGCAGCCCCGCCTGGTCGACCCCGAAGGGTATGCGGAGCGGCTCCTCCGCGGGGGAGGGCAGGTCCGCCGCGGGGAGGCGGGTGGGGAGTACGCGCACCGGCCGCACCCCCTCACCCGGCCACGCCGCCCGGATCGCGGCCGCCGCCTGCCCGACGGCCGGCGCCAGGCCCGCCGTCGTGGCCAGCGCGTCGACGCGGGGCAGCGCGGTCTGGGCGTAGAGCTTGCCGTCGGTGAGCACCCGGCCCGGCTCGTCCGGGGCGAGGGCGGCGGCGAGCTTCCGGTCCACGCCGCTGTCGCCCGGGTCGTTCAGGCGCAGCTCGACGCGGGTGCCGAAGGCCGCCTGGGTGGCGATGCGCACGTCGTTCCAGCGGAGCATCGACGCGACGACGTGCACGCCGTAGCCGCCGCCGCGCTTGAGGATGTCGGCCACCGCGTCCTCCAGCGCGTCGAAGCCGCCGCCGAACCCGCCGCCGACGCCGTCCCGCAGCGCGCCGAAGCCGTCGACGACCAGCACGACCTCGGTGGAGGACAGCTCGGGCAGCCCGCCCCGGGAGCGGAGTTCGCGCAGGTGCTCCACCGAGTCGATCCCGTGCTCCCGGAAGAGGTCCGCCCGCTCGTCGAGCATGCCGCGCACCTCCTCGACCGTACGGGCGACCCGCTCGGCGTCCGCACGCCCGGTCACGCCGCCCACGTGGGGCAGCCCGGCGAGCGGTGCGAGACCGCCGCCGGCCAGGTCGAGCCCGTACACCGCGACCTCGCGTGGGGTGTGCGTCAGGGCCAGGGACAGCACCAGCGAGCGCAGCAGCGTGGTCTTTCCGGACTGCGGGCCGCCGATGACGGCGGCGTGCCCGCCGGAGACCGTCAGGTCGAGGACCCACCGGCCCTGCCACTGCCGGGCCGGGTCGTCGAGCAGCCCGAGCGGCACCCGCATCGGCCCCTCGCCGGCGTCCAGGCGGAGCCCGCGGCCGTCGGTGCGCAGGGGAGCGCAGGCGTCGAGGGTCACGGCGCGCGGCAGGGGCGGCAGCCAGACGGCGCGGGTGGGCGGTGCGGCGTCCTTGAGGCGGTCCACCAGGACCGACAGCGGTGTGGGGCCGGGCGCCCGGTGGCGTTCCGGCGGCGCGCCCGGCGTGGCCGCCGGCGGCTCGGGGGCGCTGACGGCGGGGTAGGGGAGGACCACCGGGCCGGTGTCGTCGGCGTCGCGGACGGCCGGGCCCCGGTACGGGCCCGAGACGAAGCCCGCCTTGAACCGCCGGTACACGCTGGTGTCGACCTTGAGGTAGCCGAATCCGGGGAGGGGCGGCAGCCGGAAGGCGTCGGGGGTGTCCAGCACCGTACGGCTCTCCTCGGCGGAGAACGTGCGCAGGCCCAGCCGGTAGGAGAGGTAGGTCTCCAGCCCCTTCAGCTTGCCGCTCTCGATGCGCTGGCTGGAGAGCAGCAGGTGGATGCCGATGGACCGGCCGATCCGGCCGATGGAGAGGAAGAGGTCGCCGAAGTCCGGCCGCTCCGTGAGGAGTTCACCGAACTCGTCGATGATCACGAACAGGTGCGGCATCGGCTCCAGACCGGGCCGGGAGGCCCGCAGCGCCCGGTAGTGGCCGATGTCGGCGAGGTTGCCCGCGTCCCGCAGCACCTGCTGGCGGCGGCGCACCTCGCCGGCGAGCGAGGTGTGGACCCGCTCCACCAGCCCCGCGCGGTGCTCCAGGTTGGTGATGACGCCGGCGACGTGCGGGAGTTCCGCGAACGGCGCGAAGGTGGCGCCGCCCTTGTAGTCGACCAGGACCAGGGCCAGGTCCTCCGGCGGGTGGGAGGAGACCAGCCCGAGCACCAGGGTGCGCAGCAGCTCGCTCTTGCCCGAACCCGTCGCCCCCACGCAGAGCCCGTGCGGGCCCATGCCGTACTCCGACGACTCCTTGAGGTCGAGCAGCACCGGCTCGCCGGCGTCGTCGACCCCGATGGGCACGCGCAGGAAGGCCCGTTCGCCGCGCGGCCGCCACAGCGTGTGCGGGTCGAGGGCGGCCGGATCGTCCAGGCCCAGCAGACCGGCGAAGTCGACGGTCCCGGCCAGCGGCGCGTCGGCGACGGACTCGGCGGACAGCCGGACCGGGGCCAGGGCCCGGGCGAGCCCCTCGGCCTCGGCGGCGGACACCCGGTCGGCGCTGCCGGCGCCGGCGGGCGCCTGCGGCGTCCGGAGGTCCTCCACCTGTACGTGGTCACCGGTCACCGTGATGCGCAGCGCGACCTCGCCCGGCTCCCGCACCCGCTCGCCCACCAGATGCAGGACGGTGACGCCCAGCTCGCCGAGCGACAACGCCTCGTCAGGACGGGGGAGTTCCGTGGCGTCCGTGCCGTGGCCGTCGCTGACGACGAGCATCCGGCCCAGCAGGTTCCGGGCATCCGCGCCCGAGAGGAGGCCGCGCCGGGCCTCGGCGGCGTACGCCGTGCGGTCGCGCAGCCCGGGCCCGAGGAGCCGGCCGAGCTCCGGGAGGCCGGACGCGATCCGGCGGGCGGGGACGGGACCGTCCCGGGTGTCCGGATCGAGCACGTGGGGCAGCCACTTGAGCCACTCCCAGTCCGGCAGCCGGTCCGGGGGACAGGCCAGCGCCACGGCGACGTCGTCCGGCGCGTGCGCCGCGGCCGTCTGGACGAGCAGCGCGCGGGCGACGCGGAGGACGTCCCGGCGCTCCCCGACGACACTGACGTTGCCGGCCCGGTCCAGGGGCACGGTGAGCGGGAGGTCCGCGGCGGTCCCGAAGCGGTGGGCGAGCGCGCCCGCCTCGTTGAGCATGAACGGGTCCGGGGGCGTCAGGACGCCGCCTCCCGCACTGCCGATCACGAGCGTGCGCACCGGCATCCGCCCGGTGCCCATGCGCACCCGCAGGAAGTCCGGGTCCGCGCGCCGCCGCTCCCACAGCCGCGCCGGGTCGCGCACCAGGTCGTGGAGGGCGGCCGGGTCCGGGTCGAGCAGCCGGGCGGCGGCCCGGTGCGCGCGCTCCTCGGCGACGAGCTCCTCGCGGAGCCCCTCCAGGTACTCCAGGTACCGCTCGCGCTGCCGCCGCCGGGTGCGCTGGGCCTTCCCGCGCTGCGACAGCAGCAGTCCCACCGAGCCGACGACGGTGACGACGAGCACCAGGGCGCCGATCGCCGCGAACTGGCTGTTGCGGACGACCGTCATCATGACGACCGAGCTCATGACGCCCGCCACCGGCATCAACGAGTGCAGCGCCCCGCCGACCTTGCCCTCCGGGAGGTTCGGCGGCGGCTCCACGACCCGTTCGGGAAGCGGCGCCGGGGGCCGGGTGGCACGGGCGGGACGGTGCACGATCCGGGTGGTCACGACGGGCGCCCGCCTCTGTTCAGCGACCGGGTCAGGACGTCCGCGGCGAGCCGCGTCACCTCGTCGTGGGTGCGCCGGGCGAGCAGCTCCGTCCTGATCGCGCCGCCCGCGGCGAGGTGGCGGTCGTAGGGGAGCGCGCGGACGGACACCCCGTCGAGCTCCAGCGCCTCGCGGGCGACCGGGATGTCGACGGCGGTGTGCGGTGCTCCCTCCGTCACGACCACCACCGTCCGCCGCAGCAGCCCGGGGCGGCGCAGCGTCGCCATCCAGTCGAGGACGGCCCGGGTGGCCACCACGCCCTCGGCGGTGGCGGGCGTGACGAGGACCCGGGCGTGGGCGGCCACCAGCGCGGTGCGGGACAGCTCGCTGGGCAGCGAGCCGCAGTCGACGACGGTGATGCCGAAGTACCGCCGCAGGGCGAGCATCACGGCTCGGTACTCGGCCAGCTCCAGCCGGGCGCCCACCCGGCCCTGACTGCCGGGCAGCAGCCAGCCCCGGTCCGGCAGCTGGACCAGGTAGCCGGTGACGTCGGTGAGCTGCATGGACGGGGTGACGATCCGCGCGAGGTCGCCGCAGGTCCACCGCACGCCAGGCGCGCCGAGCCGGGCGGGCAGGGTGCCGAGCGCGGCGTCCGCCTCCAGCATCAGCACGGGGTCCTGCCGGAAGTGCGCGTAGGTACGGCCGAGCAGCGCCGTGACGGTGGTCTTGCCCGCGCCGCCGCGGATGCCCGTCACCGCGATCTGCCGTCCGGTGGTGACCGGCTGCTGGAGCGCCTCCGCCGTCCGGGCCGCGTGCTCCACCTCGCGGGCGACGGAGGCGCCGGTCAGACGGCGGAGGGCACGGGCGACGCGGCGGGCGGCGGGGTCGCCGTGACGGGGGCGGGGCCTGAGGAGGGCGGCGGGGAGGGGGGTGGGGACGGGTGTGGGCGGGGCGGGTGCGGACGGGGCCGGTGTGGATGGGGCCGGTCGCGGTGGGGCTGGCGCGACCGCTTCGACGGGGGGTCCTTGGGTGACAGGCAGATCTGCGCCCGCCTTACCCGTTACGGCACCATCTCTCACCGCTTCGCCGAGCTCGCGCAGGACGTCGCTCTGCCAATCCTGTGGTGGCATCCACACCCTCCTAGAACTGGTGGAGCAGGCGCTCGAAGACCCCGAACTCGCCGACCGCGAGCGGGAACAGCGCGACCAGGCCCAGCGTCTCGGCCACGTCCGTCGCCCGGCGGAGCCGCACGCGCACGTGCTCCGGCGGCCGGACCGCCAGCACGCCGAGCGGTACCAGAGCGAGTGCCGCGAGGGCGGCCACAGGCCCGTACGACGGCCCGCCGGCCTCGTCGTGCCACAACAGCACCAGCCGTACCACCAGCACACTGGCTCCGGCCAGCAGCACCACGACCTCGGGCACCAGCGGGAAGGCGCGGGCGCGGGAGACCAGGACGAGGGCGGCCACTCCGGTGAGCGCGGTGCTCCAGGGAGAGAAGCGGCCGGTCACCGCCACCAGGCCGCCGGCGGTGACGGACGCGGCGACGGCCGCCGTGGCGAGGACCAGGCCCCGGTGCGCGGCGGCCAGGGCGGTCCGCACCTCGTACCGGCTCACGGAGGCGCCCCCGGCGCGGCGGTCGTCCAGCGCGGTCAGCCCGGCCGCCATCAGGGCGGCCCGGGGGAGCGCGCCGAGCGCGACGGCGGAGACGACGACGAGGACGCAGCCCACGCGGGCCACGTCGTGCTGCACGAGGGCGGCGCCCTCCCAGACGCCCGTGGCGACGACGACGGCACCGGCGCCGATCAGTCCGCCGCGGCCCAGCGGGGCCTTGGGCAGTCCGAGGAGCACGAGCGTCCAGGCCCAGACGGCGGCGACCGCGGCGAGCCGCACCTCCCAGGACCACCCGCGCCCGTCGGCGGCGGCCCAGACGGCCAGCGTGCCGACCTCGCCGGCGACCAGCACCAGCGTGGTACCGAGCGGCCGCCCGCCCCGGGCGGCGGCCATGGCCCCGAGCAGCGCGGCGAGCACGGCCGCGCCGGCGAGGGGCGGCGCGACGGCCGCGGCTCCCGCCGAGCCCCAGGCGAACAGCGCCGCCACGGCGGCCAGCACCGCGGCCGCCACTCCTGCCGTCCAGTCCCGGGGAGTGGGCCCCCAACGCCAGGCGCGGATGCCTAGATCGTCGGCGACCTCGTCCGTGACGTCGTGCACGACGGGCGCGGAGGGAGCGTCCTCGATCCGCACGAGCCGCAGGATCGCCCCGTCGGCGACGTCCGCGTCGGCCAGCGAACCCTCTTGCGGCAGCAGCGTCCCGTCCACGGTCACCAAGTGCCGCGCGGCGGGCGGATCGATCACCCGATCACCCAACAACCGCAGCACATCCGGCAGTAACCGCCCGATCGGCTCGTCGGCGGGCAGGACCACATCCACGCGCCGGTGCTCGGCGACGAGCGTCACCCTGCTCAACCGCCCCGGCGCGGCCCGCAGTTTCGTCTTCGCCCCTACGTTCGCCACTCGCCCGAACCTATCACCGGGGTACGACACCGGGCTTGGCCGAGGCGTGCGCCGCCTTGCGGCTGGGCGTGGGCGACTTGGAGGGACGACGCTTCGGCGTGGCCGTCGGCGTCGGCTTCCTCGTCACCGACGGCTTGGGCGAGACGGTCGCCCTCGGACTCGGCGACGGTGCAACGGACACCGACGGCCCCTGACTCGGCACCGACGTCGGGGCGGGCACGGACGGCACAACGGGCGCGGGCGGCGCCACGGTCGGCAAGGGCCGTTCCCTTTCCCGCTGTTGTTCCCGGTGCTGCTGCTGTTGCTGTCTCTGCTGCTCCCGCTGCTTGGCGATCACATGCTGCACAAACCCCCACCCCACACACCCCGCACACACCACAGCAGCCAACGCGACCCCGGCAAACACCCGCCCGAACTTCTCATCAGCACTCCGCCGCACCCGCTGCGCCCCAAACAACAACGCATCCCGCAAACGCCGCCGCCGCACGGAAACGGATTCGAGCAACTGGCTGTCGTAGTCCTTCACCGTCACCGCCTCCTTCGCTGTAGGGCAGTCGGCGCCTAATCAGGCGCGTGTCAGGCCGAGCCGATCCGTATCACGGCCGCCCGCGATGAACTCCGTACGGCTCCGCCGCATCGAAGGCATCGAGCGTGGCGTCGTCCAAGGCAACAAAGGGTTTCTCACGAACGAACCGGTCCCGCTCCTTGAGGGGCACAAACCACGGATGGAACTCCGCCCATCGGTTGCTCTCGACGCGGTACTTGCCCCATCCGGGGTGTTGGTCTTTGTCGCTATGCCTACCAGGCTGATTCCTCGTCGAGGGAATCCAGGGTGGCATCGTCCAGTTCGACAAAGGGGTCCTGTGAAAGGTATTCGTCTCTCGGCTGCAGGGCTAGGAGCCAGGGACGGAACCTGGCCATCTGGCCGACCTCTACGGCGAATTCACCCCCTCGTTCGAAAAGTACGAGCAGCGGTTCGTACGGGTCGGGAAGCCGGGGCAGGGACGTGCACTGCTCTTTCAGGTACGCCCATGCGACTGTATGCATGCAGAGCATGCTGGTGTGCGCGTAAAAGGTCCGGTCTTCGAGGTGCTCTACCAGTTGTTCCCTCACGTCAACAGGGATTCCCACGGTGTGATCAAAGGTCCGTGCCAGGGGGGGGTACGGCCAAGTATCTGCCCCCAGGTGCTCTGCCCAGAGTGCGGTACGCCTCAAGTGTTCACGCATCAGCTCGAAGCGGGACCGGGAGTGTTTGTCGTTTCCACCGACGGGGCGCCATTCGACAGCCAGCAGGCGTTCGATGACGGATTTCGCCAAGGATCCCACTATCTACCTTTCGAGTCTGTGTTTTATTTCACTTCTGAGGATCGCGTTAACGACCTCATCGATATTTGACAGATCTGGACTTATTCGTGTGTGCAGTTCTATGCCGATATTGTACTTCTCCCAATGTTTCAGGGCGCCCTCAGGAGTAAGGAGGGGTTCGTCATCGAGAGGGGAATAGTCGTGTGCTCCCAGCCTTTTCGGGTCCATGTCGGCCCCAGGGGGCCGGTAGGAAAATTCGGTGCGATAGGGGAGTCCCGCCTTCATTAGCTCGTGTTCGACGTACTCGTGCGCTATCAAGGCTCGCAAGTTTTGATCGTCGATCGGTCTGAGTATCCTGATGGGGTTTGCGGCTTTCCTCCAAAGTTCCGCTATCGATCTGAGGGGGGTGAAGTGGGCATCGTGTACGATTTTTCCGTTCTTGAGTTCTATGGTGTGTCTATCGAGGAACAAGTTCTTCTTCGCGATCTTAACCACGTTCTCATCGATGCCCAGTTTCTCTGCTATTTCCGGAGTGTCTGTCCGGCTTTCGCGGATGGCGGTATAGATGTCATGGACTTCGCGCTGGTGGCGGAGCTTGTGTAGCCGTTCTGCCTCTTCTGCCCCGAGTCGTGCGATATGGTCCGAGTCGGGTCCGAGACACTTCGAATTGCAAATGTGGTCCGGTGTCTCGGGATACTTGGTCCCGTCCTCCATAGTGTGACCCGGGTCTTCCCTGCCGCGACCGGCCGCCCCCGATGAGCCGTCACCATCTCCGGTCCTGCCGTCCGAGCCGCCGTCGTGGCCGTGCGTCCCGTGCAGGTCGTCAGGGCCCGGACCGTCGTGGGGCGTCTCCGAGTGATGCGAGTCGTGTGCCGCATGGCCCTCGTGCGCAGCCGGTTCGTGGCCGGGGCGCCCATGCCCGGAGTCCGCGTGCTCAGCGGAGTGGCCGGCTGCCGGGTGGGCGGGGCCCTCGCCGCCGGAGTCCCGTCCGCGCGGAGGCTGGCCGTGGCTCTCGCCCGAGTGCGGTGTTCCGTGCTCGGACTGGTGGGCTCGGGCGGACAGAGGGCTGTCCGTGTCACGTCCCGTCCGCTGCGTGCCCTCGGCCGGCCGGTCGTGCGAGCTGACGGTCGAGCGCGGCGCGTTCACGTCCTGCGTGTGCCGAGCGTCGGCGTGGGCCCGGCCCGCACCCACCGATACGGGTTCCCGGTCGGGCGGCAGGTGTGCGCCGGTGGAAGACGGTTGGTGAGGCGTCGGACGTGATGTGGGGGAGGGCGTCCCCGTGCCCTCGCCGTGCGCGCCCGGGCGTCCCGCACCCTGCAACTCCGCGCCCGCCGGCTCCGCCCGTACGCTGCCCTGCCCCCGCACCTCCCGCCCCCGGATGTCGACCAACGGGCCGTCCGGCCGGAGGTAGCGTGCCCGGCCCGGGAGGACGCTGGCGTCGGGGAGGCGGACCGTGCCGTCGGGGAGGCGTTCCATGCCGGGGGTGCGGTCGCGGAGGGCGTTGGCCAGGTCGCCTGCCTTCGGCAGGGACGTGGAAAGCTTGTTGAGGGACTTGTTGAGGACGAAGCCGGCACCCTTGCCCGCGTACGTCACGGGATCGATGAACCGGCCGGCCTTGCCTGCGGCGTCCAGGACCTTCGCCGCGGTGCCCGCCTTCGCCGCGGCGCCGGTTCCGGTGGCGGCCGTCAGGACGTTGAAGGTGAGGGCGCCCGCCGCCCGCTTGGGGTCCTTGCCCCACTCGTCGTAGGCGATGAGCGCCTTGCCGGTCTCGCGGGCGGCCCTCTTGGAGTCCTCGAAGAACTTGGGAAGGTAATCGTCGGGGATCTCGAACGCCCCCGTGCCGTACATGAGCGCGCCGACGGCCGTCTTCCCCAGGCCGGCCCAGGCCTGGCCCATCCGGTCCCAGCCGTCCACGCCGATCAGGGTGCCCAGGCCCTTGGTGGTGCCCCACACGCCGTCGATGACCACGCCGTCCCAGGCGAAGCTCTTGAGCGACTGCGGCTCGTACCAGTCGTACTCGCGCTCCACCGGATCGCCCCATGGCAACTTGGCGTGTTCGAGCATCTTGGCGTCGTAGCCGTACATGAACTTCTGGTGGGTGCCGTCGTCGGTGGTGAAGCGGGGGCCCCCGACCAGTGCCGTGATCTTGCTGGCGCAGCGCCGTTCGGCTGCCTCGAAGGCGAGTTTCGCGGTGGTGATGTCGTCCCGGATGCGGTTGTGGTGGTTGGTCTTCTTGGTGTCGTGTTTCCAGCGGCCGTCGCCCTCGACCGACATCATGAACGTCTCGGCCTCCAGGGCCAGAGCCGCCAGCTTCCGGGCGAGTGGACGCGCCTCCGCCGCGTACTCGGAGAGCGCGCCCGCCACCTTGTCGAGCTTCGCGGCGAAGGCGTGCGCGCGTTCCCGCACGGGCAGCGTCGTCGCGAACAACTGCTTCGCCTCCGGCGCCCGGTAGTGGGCGGCCAGTCCCTGGAAGCGGGAGTGGATGTCCGAACCGGTGGCCCGTAACCGCGCGGCGTCCTTGCGCAGCGCGCCGATGTAGCTTTCCAGGAGCTCGAGGTTGCCGGTGAAGACCGGGATGTTGGCCGGGTCGAGCTCCGTCACGGTTTTCCGCCGCCCTTCCGGGCCTGGGCAGTGAGCGCCTTGACGTCCGGGGCCCGGAGGGCGTCGTGCTGGGCCCGCGCGGCCATGGTCAGGTCACCCTTGATGTACTCCGAGGTCGCCTGGTACGCGCCGTTCATCGACTGTCCCGCGCGGGCCGCGACGAACAGAAGCTCCTCCTGGGTGTGCTGGGCGAAGTACCCGAGCGCCGCGGCGATGATGCCCGCGGAACTGCCGCCGGCACCGCCGTTGCCGCCCTTTTCCGGCGTCCCGGCGGCCGCGATCGTTCCGGCGCTGGTCCCCGCGTGCTGTATGTCGGCGACGTAGTCCGCCAGTTCGTCCTTCAGTGCGGACGTCGCCTCACGCGTGTTCCGCAGCGCGCCCTCCACGCCGGGCACGTCGATGTCCCAACCGGACACGGTTCACCTCCCCTCTCCGGTCCCCCCTCCGGCCGGGCTCACCCGATCCCGTCCACCGCGGCCTTCGCCCGCGCCAGCGTGGACCGCGCGGTGGCGTCGTTCTGCTCCATCGTCGAGCGCAGCAGCGTGATGATCTGGCGCACCTCGGCGGCGGCGCGCTGCCAGCGCAGCTCCTTCTCGTGGTACTGCTCGGAGACGCCGTCGGCTTGGAAGTCGGCCATGGCCGCCTTCACCGCGGTGTCCCGCTCGTTGAGCACCGCCTCCAGCCGGGAGATGATCCCGTGCAACGAGGTCTGCACCTGCGTGGAGGCGCCCAGGTCATAGCTCCGGCGGTCCGTGGTCGCCATCGTCAGCCTCCCTGGCGGCCCGCGAACCGCGCCGCGTCGAAGTTGGCGGCGCCCATCTGCCGGCGCGCGTTGTCCGCGTGTTCCTGGTCGCCCTCGCCGAACGAGGTGTCCATGCCGGCCTGGCCGCCCAGGATGGCGCTGAGCGCGCCGTTGAGCTCCGCGGCGACCTGTTCGGAATGTGACTTGAACTGATCGAACGCGGCGCGCCCGGCGCCGTTGAACTTCCCCTCCAGCGGCTGGGCCGCCACGATCAACTGCTGGATCAACTGGCCCAGATCGCCGTGCGAACCATGCGTCCGCGAGACCAGGCCGGACAGTGTCGCCTGCCCCATGTCGAACTTCACGAACCCACCCCCATCACCCTCGAATGGCACGCGGTGTCTCGAACAGCTCTATCAGGCGGCCGTTGGGGTGACCAAAGGGATTCCGGCGCAGGGGAGTTGGAGGCGCTCACATTCGGCCACGGCCCGTCACCGCAGCAGTGTGGCCACGTAGCCCGTCACCGCGGCAGGACGACCACGTACCCCCGCACCTCCCGTTCCACCGACGTGACCAGGGCCGTGCGGATCACGGCGGCCTGCTGGTCGGCGGACTCGCGGAGTTTGCGGGGGGTGAGGTGGACGACGGTGAGGCCGAGGTGTTCGAGGTGGCGGCGCTTGCGGGACTGGAGGTCCCAGAGGGCGTCCGGTTCCTGGCGGGGGGCGCGGGCGTCGATCTCGACGACGACGCCGTGGTCGGGCCAGTAGGCGTCGACCGGGCCGAGGGACGGGCCGCCGGGGAGGCGGAGTTCGACGTTCCAGAGCGGGGCCGGCAGGGCGTGGTCGGCGACCAGGGCGTAGAGGCGCTCCTCGGCCAGGGAGCGGCCCTCGGCGAGGAGGACGTCGACGGTGTCCACGATGTGCGGGCGGTTCAGCAGCCGGGCCCGGGAGAGTTCACGGACCAGCCGGGCCGCCTCGCAGTGGCCGCCACGGACGGCCTCGGTGAGCAGCCGGCGGATCTGGTCGGGGTCGGTGAGGCGGGTGACGGCGTCCGTGACCGCGCGGGCGACCGGGGCCACCGGGACGCCGGTCACCAGCCGGGGCCGGGGGACGGCGTGGGTGCGCACGGGGCGGACGAAACCGGCCTCGCGGAGCCGCCGGGTGCCGGGGACGAGGACGTCGATGCGGTCGATGCGCAGCAGCGGGGGAGCGCTGGTGAAGCGGTAGAGGGCCAGCGCCGCCAGGCCGGTGATCATCGCCTCCCCGTAGGGGGCGCCGGCCTGGGCGCCGCGTGGTTCCTGGGCGCCGCGCGGTTCCTGGGGCGACGCACCCGGACCCGAAACACCCTGCGCCGGGACGCCCTGCGTGCGGGCCCGGGTGTACATCAGGGCGGCGTGCAGCCGCTCCTCGCTGGTGGCGGGCCCGGTGTGGAGCAGGAAGACGCCGGGCAGCAGCTGCTGCCAGGGCCCGCCGGGGCGGCAGCGCTCGCTCACCGTGGACGAGGGGACGCCGTGCTCGCGCAGCTGCCGCGAGGTCAGGACGCGGTGGCGGACGTCGGAGAGGTGGTGGAGCGGGCGCGGGGAGAGGGGGGTCTCGTAGCTCATGACCCGGCCATTCCCGCTGTGTGCCCGCTCCTTAACCCCTGTTACAGGCTCGTCGACAAGTGAGGACAACCCCGGGCAGATGCACGGGAGTTCGAACCCCGATGGCCCGGATCAGGCCGCCGCGTCGCACGCCTGCGCCCGCAGGGCCCGCGCCAGGTCGTCCCTGGCCTCCAGCACCAGCCGGCGCAGGGCCGGCGGAGCGTCGGCGTGCTCCGCGAGCCAGGCGTCGGTGAGGTCCAGGGTCCGCCGGTCGTCCTGGAGCATCGGGAACAGGCCGCGCACGATCGCCATGGCGATCTCGATCGACCGCTCCCGCCAGACGCGCTCCAGCGCCGCGAAGTACGGCTCCACGTACGGCGCGAGCAGGTCCTGCCGCCCCGGCTGGTCGAAGCCCGCGAGGGTGGCCTCGGTGAGCGCGTTGGAGAGGGCGTCGGACTCGACGACGGTCCGCCACGCCTCCGCCTTGACCTCCGGGTCCGGGCGCGAGGCCAGGCAGCGGACGTGGTGGCGGCGGCCGGACGCGGTGTCGTCGCGGGCGAGTTCGGCGTCGATCAGTGCCTTGTCGGCCGCGCCAGCCGAAGCCAGGGCGGCCAGGAAGGTCCAGCGCAGCTCCTGGTCGACGGCCAGACCGTCGATGCGGGCGGTGCCGTCGAGCAGCCCGCGCAGCAGCTGGAGGTCGGCCTCGGTGCCGGCGGTCTGGGCGAGGAACCGGGCCCACGTCAGCTGGTGCCCGCTGCCCGGCTCGGCCAGCCGCAGCTCGCTCAGCGCGCCGCGGGCCAGGTCGGCGGCGGCCCGCTCGCGGTACTCCGGCGCCGCGTAGTGGACGAGCGCGGTCCGGGCGCAGAGGTGGAGCGACTGGAGGACGCCGATGTCGGTCTCGGCGCCCGCGAAGCGGAGCACCAGGTCCAGGTAGTCGCGGGCGGGCATCAGCCCGTCGCGGGTCAGGTTCCACAGCGCGGACCAGCACAGGGCCCGGGCCAGTGGGTCGGTCAGCTCGCCCAGGTGGCCGCGGAGGGTGGCGAGCGACTGCTCGTCGAAGCGGATCTTGCAGTACGTCAGGTCGTCGTCGTTGACGAGGACGAGGTCCGGCCGCTCCGCGCCCCGCAGCTCGGGGACGACCGTGCGCGGCCCCGT
Source organism: Streptomyces huiliensis (assembly GCF_020037025.1). Lineage (GTDB taxonomy): Bacteria > Actinomycetota > Actinomycetes > Streptomycetales > Streptomycetaceae > Streptomyces > Streptomyces huiliensis. The sequence continues at coordinate 34,731 of NZ_JAIQLH010000045.1, forward strand.
GACGTCGGCCTCCACCCGCGCGTAGCGGACCAGCTCGCCGGCGTGCCGGCGGTAGAGGCCGACCGCCACCCGGTGCGGGCGCAGCTCGGGGTGGTCGGCGGGAGCCTCCTGGAGGATGGCCAGCTCGGTGACGCGGTCCGCGGCGTCGTACGTCAGCTGCGGCGTCAGCGAGTTGACGCCCGCGGTCTGCAGCCAGGACCGCGACCAGGCGGTCATGTCGCGCCCGGAGGTCTCCTCCAGGACGGACAGCAGGTCGGTCAGGCGCGTGTTGCCGTACGCGTGGCGCTTGAAGTACCGGCGCGCGCCCTCCAGGAAGGCGTCCCGCCCGGCGTACGCGACGAGCTGCTTGAGCACCGACGCACCCTTGGCGTACGTGATGCCGTCGAAGTTGAGCTTGGCGTCCTCCAGGTCGTGGATGTCCGCCGTGACCGGGTGGGTGGAGGGCAGCTGGTCGGCCCGGTACGCCCACGCCTTGCGCTGGTTGGCGAAGGTGACCCAGGCGTTGGTGTAGCGGGTGGCCTCGACCTGCGAGAACGAGCCCATGAAGTCGGCGAACGACTCCTTGAGCCACAGGTCGTCCCACCACTCCATGGTCACCAGGTCGCCGAACCACATGTGCGCCATCTCGTGCAGGATCACGTTGGCCCGGCGCTCGTACGCCGCCTCCGTCACCTTGCCGCGGTAGACGAACTCCTCGCGGAAGGTGACGCAGCCCGGGTTCTCCATGGCGCCGATGTTGTACTCCGGGACGAACGCCTGGTCGTACTTTCCGAAGGGGTACGGGAAGTCGAAGTGCTCGTGGAAGAAGTCCAGGCCCTGCCGGGTGACGGTGAGGATCTCGTGGGCGTCGAAGTGCGGGGCCAGCCCCTTGCGGCAGAGGGCCGCCAGCGGGATCTCCAGAGTGGTGCCGTCGGGGAGCTTGTGGCTGTAGTGGTCGCGGACGACGTGGTACGGGCCCGCGACGACCGCCGTGATGTAGGTGCCGATCGGCTTGGTGGGGACGAAGCGCCAGGTGGCCGCCGTGTCGTCGGCGGGCTCGACGGGACCGTCCTGGGCGCCGTTGCTGATCACCGTCCACTCGGCGGGGGCCGTCACGGTGAAGGTGTAGGGGGCCTTGAGGTCGGGCTGCTCGAAGTTGGCGAACACCCGCCGGGCGTCGGCCGGTTCGTAGTGCGTGTAGAGGTAGACCTCGCCGTCCTCGGGGTCGACGAAGCGGTGCAGGCCCTCGCCCGTCCGGCTGTAGGCACACTGCGCGTCGACGACCAGGACGTTCTCGGCCGCGAGGTCCTCCAGCGCGATCCGGGTGCCGTCGAAGACCACGGCGGGGTCCAGCGCGCGGCCGTTGAGCGTCACGGCGGCGACGGAGGGGGCGACCAGGTCCGCGAAGGTGGACGCGCCCGGCTCGGCGCAGCGGAAGCGGATGGTGGAGACCGACCGGAAGGTGCGCGGCCCGCCGTCCGCCGGGTTCTCCGGACCCACCGCGGACCGCAGGTCCAGCGCCACCTCGTAGGCGTCCACGGTCAGCAGCTCGGCCCGTCGCCGGGCCTCCTCACGGGTCAGGTTCTCACCGGGCACGGCGGGGCTCCCTCGTCTCGTCTGCGGCGTCTGTGTCTTGTGCGTGGTCTTGTGCGTGGTCTTGTGCGTGGTCTTGTGCGTCGCTTCGCGTCTTCGGCGGACGCGGCGTGCGAAGCCGTCCTTCGACGTGTTTCGAACATCAGGAATCATGGCACGCACGGCGTGGTTGCAACCGTGACCGTCCTGCTTCCCGTGGAGACCGAGGAGACCCCGCATGACCGAGACCGAGAAGGTCACCGCCGACTTCTGGTTCGACCCGCTGTGCCCCTGGGCCTGGATGACGTCCCGCTGGATGCTGGAGGTCGAGAAGGTCAGACCCGTCGAGGTGCGCTGGCACGTGATGAGCCTCGCCGTCCTCAACGAGCACCGGCTCGACGAGGTCGACGAGAAGTACCGCGAGCTGATGACCCGGGCCTGGGGCCCGGTGCGGGTGTGCGTCGCCGCCGCCAAGGAGCACGGCGAGGAGGTGCTCGGCCGCCTCTACACCGCGATCGGCACCCGCTTCCACAACCAGGCCCTCCCGCAGGACCGCGCGACGCTCGTCGCCGCCCTGGAGGAGGCCGGCCTGCCCGCCTCGCTGGCGGACGCCGCCGACACGGACGCGTACGACGAGGAGCTGCGCGCCTCGCACCGGACCGGCATCGAGAAGGTCGGCGAGGACGTCGGCACCCCGGTGATCGCCGTGCCCGGCCCCGACGGCTCGGAGGTGGCCTTCTTCGGCCCGGTCGTCACCCCCGCCCCCAAGGGCGAGGCGGCGGCGCGGCTCTGGGACGGCACGCTGCTGGTCGCCTCGACGCCGGGCTTCTTCGAGATCAAGCGGACCCGGACGGTCGGCCCGATCTTCGACTGATCCAAGGGTCGCCCCTAGGGGACTCCGGAGGGGCGGTCCCCCGACCGAACCCGGTCGGCGCGCGCCCGCCCCTCCCCTCCCTTAGGGTCCGAACCATGGGCCAGACCGACCTCTCCCGGCCGCTGGGCCGCGACGGCGGCTGGGCCGAAGCCGAGCCGCCCTGCCGCAACGCCGCCTTCGCCGAGCTGCCCGTACGCCCGTACGACGTGCTCACGCTCGGCGCCTGCCGGGTGCTGGCGGCCCTGTGGTCCCTGCTGCGGCTGCGCCGGGCGGCGGGCATGCTGCGGCACTACGTGCGCGGCACCGGCGGCGTCCGCCGGATCGACGCCGACGAGCTGCTGGCCCTGCCGCCCGTCCGGGCCGCGGTCGACGAGCAGCTGGCCCGCTGGCGCGCGGAGGCGCTCGACCGGTGGGCCGGGGGTGAACGGTGGGCCGGGGACGACCGGTGGCCGGCGGACGACCGGTGGCCACTGGGGGAGCGGACGCCCGCCGCGTACCCGGCGGACAGCGGCTGGCGCGACCTGCTGATCACGCGCCGGACGCACGCCGACTGGTGGCTGGCCCTGCGCTGCGTGGAGTACCGGCTGACGGGCACGGTACGGGTGGACGCCGCCGGGGAGGCGGCCGTCGACTACCGCTTCGCGGTGCACAAGGCGTGGAACTTCGACCGGGGAAAGTCGGAACTCGGCATTCCGTTCGCGCCGTTCGCCCGCCTCCACGAGACGGGTCTGGCCCGCGAGTTCACCGTGACGGGAGAGGCGTTCGGACACGGCTGACCCCGCCCGGGGCCGGGGATGAGAGCATGGGGAAAGGCCCCGCGCGCATCGACCGCGCGAGGCCTTCCCGTGCCTGCCGCGTGACACGGGTGAGAAGACGATCACGAGCAGGCCGTTCGGGGGGCCTTACCGGCGAAACCCTGTGAGGGCCGGGCTCAGGGGGCGAGCAGCAGCGCGTTGACGCGCTCCTTGGCGGCGGCGTAACGCTTCGCCACGTCCTGCCAGTTGACGACCTGCCACATGGCCTCGATGAAGTCGACCTTCTGGTTCTTGTACTGCAGGTAGAAGGCGTGCTCCCAGGCGTCGAAGACCAGGATCGGGGTGGAGCCCTGGCCCACGTTGCCCTGGTGGTCGTAGACCTGCTCGACGATCAGCTTGCCGCTGAGCGGCTCGTAGGCGAGGACGCCCCAGCCGGAACCCTGCGTGGTGGCCGACGCCTTGGACAGCTGCGCCTTGAACTTGGCGAAGGAACCGAAGGACTCGGCGATGGCGTCCGCCAGCTCGCCGACGCCGTCCTTGTCCAGGGGCTCGCCGCCGCCCTCGCCCGTCATGTTCTGCCAGTAGATGCTGTGCAGGATGTGGCCGGAGAGGTGGAACGCGAGGTTCTTCTCCAGGCCGTTGACCGCGCCCCACTGGTCCTTGTCCCGGGCCTCGGCGAGCTGCTCCAGCGTGTCGTTGGCACCCTTGACGTACGCCGCGTGGTGCTTGTCGTGGTGCAGCTCGATGATCTTCGCGTCGATCACCGGCTGGAGCGCCGCGTAGTCGTACGGAAGTTCAGGAAGTGTGTAGATGGCCATGCCGAGCCCTCCGACTGCTTATTGCAATTAACTTGCAGGTAGACGCTATCAGCATGTGCACCTTCTTTCCCGTCGGACCGTGGGTCAAGGGGGCCGTCTCCGTCAAAAGACCGAGGCGGGGTCGGTCCTGGTGCTCAGGACCGACCCCGCCTCGGTGACGAGCGGGTGGCGGGACGTCAGTTCCGCCGGTGCGCCGTGGCGCGCTGGCGCAGGTAGCCGACGAGGGCGAGCGCGAGGGTGAGGCCGCCCGTGGCGTAGAGCTGCTGGGCCGTGTCCTCCTCGCGGAGCATCAGGCCGAGGGTGCAGAGGATGCCGATGAGGGCGACGACCGTCAGGTACGGGAACCACCACATGCGCACCACGAGCCTCCCGGGCTGCTCCTGCTCCAGCCGGTAGCGCATCATCAGCTGGGTGACGGCGATGAAGCCCCAGACCACCAGGATGGCCGCGCCCGTCATGTACAGCAGCCACTTGAAGACGGTGTCCGGCCACCAGTAGCTCAGCAGCACCGCGAAGAAGCCGAAGGCGGACGAGGCCAGCACGGTCCGCCGCGGGACGCCGGAGGAGACCTTGCCGAGGAAGCGCGGACCCTCGCCGCGCTCGACGAGCGAGTGCGCCATCCGGGACGCGCCGTAGATGTTGGCGTTCATCGCGGAGAGCAGCGCGATCAGCACGATCACGTTCATGATCTGGCCGGCGGCGGGGACGTCCAGGTACTCCAGGACGGCCACGTACGGACCGGACAGCAGCGACTTGTCGGTCCACGGGATCAGCGTGACGACGACGAGCATGGAGCCCACGTAGAACAGCGCGATCCGCCACATCGCCGTCCGGACCGCCTTGGCGACACCCTTGACCGGCTGCTCGGACTCCGCGGCGGCAATGGTCACCGTCTCCAGGCCGCCGTACGCGAAGACGGAGGCGAGCAGTCCGGCGAGCAGGCCGTCGGTGCCGTTGGGCAGGAAGCCGCCGTGGCCGGTGAGGTTGTCGGAGCCCGGGGAGTCGGTGCCCGGCAGCAGGCCGCAGATGGCCAGCACGCCGAGGACCAGGAAGATGCCGATCGCCGCGACCTTCAGGGCGGCGAACCAGAACTCGAACTCGCCGAAGTTGCCGACGGCCGCCAGGTTCGTGCCGCAGAAGACGGCCATGAACAGCAGGACCCACATCCAGGAGTCCGTGGCGGGGAACCACTTGACCATGATCGCCGCCGCGCCGATCGCCTCGACGGCGATGCCCACGCAGAGCTCGACCCAGAACATCCAGCCGGCCGTGAAGCCGGCCCACGGGCCGATGGCCTTCTCCGCGTGCACCGAGAAGGTGCCGGACGCGGGGTTGGCCGCCGCCATCTCGCCCAGCATGCGCATCACGAGCATCACCAGGAGCCCGGACACCGCATAGGCGAGCACGATTCCGGGGCCCGCGGCGGCGATGCCGGTGCCCGAGCCGACGAAGAGGCCGGCGCCGATCACGCCGCCCAGGGCGATCATCGAGAGATGGCGCTGTTTGAGGCCGTGTGACAGGGCGGTGCCGTGGCCCGGCGCCGTATCGGTGACCTCGCGCTCGGGCGCGGGGGTCGCATCTGTCCGAGTCATGGTCGTGTCTGTCCCCGTGGAATGAGTGATGAAAGGCCGCGACAAGCGCTGCAGCCCGGAAAAGTTGCCTCAGTGTGGGGGTGATGTTCGCTCAGGACAACACTTGTCACACGGATGTCCGATATTCAGACGCGAGGATTACTCTCCGCACCTGATATATCGCCAGAATCAATATCTTTACGCGTTACGGCCGGTCATTCCGACGGAGCCGGAGTTCCCGGATCCCCGCGACGGCGAGCACCGCGCCGGTCGCCGCCGCCGACCACAGCAGCTGCGGACGGGCGGCCTCGTCGGTGAGCATCAGCACCAGCACCGCGGCCATCCCGGCGAGAGCGGCCCAGGTCAGATAGGGGAAGCACCACATGCGCAACGTCAGTCGCTCGGGCATCTCCCGTTCGATCCGGCGGCGCAGCCGCAGCTGCGAGGCGGCGATCATGCCCCAGACGAAGAGGAGGACCGCGCCGACCGCGTTGAGCAGATAGCGGAAGATCGAATCCGGCCATTCCAGATTGAGGACGACGGACGCGAAGCCGAACGCCACGGAGGCGAACACCGCCCGGCGCGGCACCCCGCCGCGCGAGACCGTCAGCAGCGAGCGCGGGGCCTCCCTGCGCTCGGCGAGCGAGAACACCATGCGGGACGAGCCGTAGAGGTTGGCGTTGAGCGCCGACAGCAGCGCAACGAAGATCACGATCTGCATGATCTGGCCGGACGACGGCACCCCGATGCGGTCCAGCACCGCCACGTAGGGGCTCTGGCCGGGCTTCAGGGACGACCAGGGCAGCAGGGTGACGATGACGAGCATCGAGCCCACGTAGAAGAAGAGGATGCGCCACACGGCGCTGCGCACCGCGCGGCCCACCGCGCGCTCCGGGTCCTCGGACTCGGCGGCGGCGATCGTCACGACCTCCAGGCCGCCGAAGGCGAAGGCCACCGCGAGCACGCCGGAGATGACGCCGCTCCAGCCGTTGGGCAGGAAGCCGCCCTGGCCGGTGAGGTTGGAGAGGCCGACGGGGTCGGTGTCCGGGAGCAGCCCGAAGATCGCCAGCAGGCTGAGGCCGAGGAAGAGGAGGATCGCGCCGATCTTCAGGGCGGCGAACCAGAACTCGAACTCGCCGAAGTTCTTGACGGCGGTGAGGTTGGCGGTGGTGAACACCACCATGAACACCAGCACCCAGGCCCACTGCGGCATCCCCGGCACCCAGCCGTGCGCGATCTGCGCGGCGGCCGTCGCCTCCACGGCCAGCACGATCACCAGCAGGAACCAGTAGAGCCAGCCCACCGTGAACCCGGCCCAGCGGCCGAGCGCCCGCTCCGCGTGCACCGAGAAGGAGCCGGATGCGGGCATCGCCGACGACAGCTCGCCCAGCATCCGCATCACCAGCATGGCGAGTGCACCCGCCAGCAGGTACGAGATGATGATCCCGGGACCCGCGACGGAGATCCCGGCGCCCGAGCCGACGAACAGGCCGGCGCCGATCACGCCGCCGAGCCCGAGCATCGTCAGGTGCCGCTGCTTGAGCCCCGCGGACAGCGGCTCTCTCTCACCGGCGAGCGGCTCGGCGGCGGGGGGTGCGTCGTGCATGGGGCTCGTACTCTCGGTTCGTGCGGCGCGCGCTCGGGGCGCGCGGGACGCGGTGGCGCGATGTCTCGCGCGACATCTCGACGAAGCCTGCGGTGCCCGCGCCGCCCACGGGTCGGCGGTGGGCGCAAAGCATGCGACACGTGAAAAGTGCGCGCAAGTCTCACCATTCTCCCGGTGCGACGCCCGGAACCAAGCCGAGCGGCCCTTTCGGTGACGAGCATCACTCGGCCCGTCGCCTTCTTCGGGAACTCGCCAAAGCGGTCGGGGGGCCTTTGTGACGGCTGCCCCATGCCGAATCGAGTGAGCTGGGCTAACGTCGCGGTGTTCTTGTATGAGCCCTGTATTCGACCCTTCCTCCAGCGGAGTACCGATGGCCAGCGCCGCAGTTTCAGTCCCCCGGACCGGTACGGTCCTCGCCGATCTCCTGCCCGCGTCCTCCTCCCGTGCCCGGGACGTCGCCCTCGTCGTCGGCGGCGCCGCCCTCACCGGCCTCGCCGCCCAGCTCACCGTGCCGGTCCCGGGCTCGCCCGTGCCGGTCTCCGGCCAGACCTTCGCGGCCCTCCTCGTCGGCACGGCCCTCGGCGCCCGCCGCGGCTTCCTCTCGCTGGCCCTCTACGCGCTCGCCGGCATCGCCGGCATGCCCTGGTTCGCCGACGGCAAGTCCGGCGCGGCCTTCCCCTCCTTCGGCTACGTCCTCGGCATGCTGCTGGCCGCCACCGTCGTCGGCGCCCTCGCCCGCCGCGGCGCCGACCGCTCGGTCCTGCGCACCGCGGGCACCATGGCCCTCGGCACCGCGATCATCTACGCCGTCGGCGTCCCGTACCTGGCCCTCGCCCTCCACATGCCGCTCGGCGACGCGGTGGCGGCGGGCCTGACCCCGTTCCTCATCGGCGACGCCCTCAAGGCGGCCCTGGCGATGGGCGCCCTGCCCACGGCCTGGAAGCTGCTGGGCCGCCGGGGCTGAGGCTCCTCTTTCCGTACGGGCGCGGGCCCGCACCCCCTTCGCGAGGGGAGTGCGGGCCCGCGCCCGTACGCGTCAGCGCGTGTAACGCGGCAGGTGCTCGGTCGGCAGGTCGCCGCCCAGCCGGCCCGGCAGCGGCACGGGCTCGCCGTAGCGGCCCCGGGCGGCGCTGAGGTAGCCCTCGACCGAGGGACGGGCGTGCAGCACCCATTCCCGGTCCGCCGGCCGCAGGCAGAGCACCAAGGGCACCCGGGCCTCGGCGTACCAGGCGATCCTGTCCGCCACCCCGACCCTCGGGTCGCGGGGCGACGACGCCTCGACGGCCAGCTCCACTTCGTCACCGGCCAGCAGCCACTCGTCGGAGTTCATCACCGACAGGGGGCAGACCACCAGGAGGGGCGTGACGAAGTCGTCGGGGTCGCCGGGGAGGCCGATCGACACGTTCTGGAAGGAGCCCACCCCGTCGGAGCGGCACCGGTACAGGGCCTCGTGCAGCTCGCTCATGAGCAAGGCATCGCCCAGGGAACGGGTGCGGGTGGCCACCACGTTGCCGCGGATGACCTCCACCCGCAGGCCGGTCGTCTCCCGGATGAACTCCGCGACCTCCCTGAGCTTCCCGGGCACCCCCGGAACCCGCGGCCGAGGGCAGCCGGAGTCCTGCCGGGGACTGCCGTCCCGGACGTGGTCGACGGCCGCCACCTGTGCGCCCTTTCCCCGTACGAATCCTGGGCGACACCGTAGGGCGGTCTCCGCTTCTCCCGGACGGGGACTTCGTCTCCGGGCGGAAGACGACCGACATCGGGCGCCGGGAGGCGTGAACCGACCGTCTGGTGAACGGAAACGGCGGTGGGCCCGCACCCCCTTCGCGAGGGATGCGGGCCCACCGCCGTTCGGCTCCGAGGCGTGCCGGAGGCTACTTCACCGCCCGCCGGCGGCGGTCCAGGACCAGGCCGATGGCCAGGACGACCACGGCCACCAGGACGGAGAGGGCGACCTGCTCGCGGTTGTCGCCGCCGTCGTAGACCATGTAGCCGAGCACGAAGAGGATCATGCCGATCGTGGCCCAGGTCAGGTACGGGAACAGCCACATCCGCACGACCAGCTTCTCCGGCGTCTCGCGCAGGATGATGCCGCGCATCTTCAGCTGCGTGAAGCAGATGACCAGCCACACGAACAGGGCGACCGCGCCCGACGAGTTGAGCAGGAACTTGAAGACCGTGTCGGGCCACATGTAGTTGAAGAAGACCGACAGGAAGCCGAAGACGACCGATCCGAGGATCGCCGCCTGGGGCACGCCCCGCTTGTTGACGCGGGCGAACGCCTTCGGCGCGTCGCCGCGCTGGCCGAGCGAGAAGGCCATGCGGGAGGCGGTGTAGAGGCCCGAGTTGAGGCAGGAGAGGACGGCGGTCAGGACGATGACGTTCATGACCTGGCCGGCGTGCGGGATGCCGATCGAGTTCAGCGCCGCGACGTAGCTGCCGTCCTTGAGGATCTCCTTGGAGTTCCAGGGCAGCAGGGTGACGACGACGAAGATCGAGCCGAGGTAGAAGACGGCGATGCGCCAGATGACGCTGTTCGTCGCCTGCCGGACGGCGCGCTGCGGGTCCTCGGACTCGCCGGCGGCGAGGGTGACGATCTCGCTGCCCATGAAGGAGAAGACGACCATCAGCACACCGGTGAGGATGGCGCCAGGACCGTGCGGCAGGAAGCCGCCCGCGTCGGTGAGGTGGGCCAGGCCCGCGCCCTCGTTGTCCGAGCCGGGCAGCACGCCGAAGACCGCGAGCCCGCCGACGATCACGAACGCGGCGATGGCGACGACCTTGATGCCCGCGAACCAGAACTCGAACTCGCCGTAGGAGCTGACCGAGGCCAGGTTGGTGGCGGTGAGCACGACCATGACGATCAGCGCCCAGGCCCACTTGGGAACGTCCGGTACCCAGCTGTTGAGGATCGAGGCACCCGCCGTGGCCTCGACCGCCAGCACGACGACCCAGAAGAACCAGTAGAGCCAGCCGATGGTGAAACCGGCCCAGCGGCCCAGGCCGCGGTCCGCGTAGGCGGAGAACGAGCCGGACGTCGGGTTCGCGGCGGCCATTTCGCCGAGCATCCGCATGACGAGGACGACCATCGTGCCCACGAGGGCGTACGAGATCAGAATGCCGGGACCGGCGGCGGCGATACCGGATCCGGAACCCACGAAGAGTCCGGCGCCGATGACGCCACCAATGGCGATCATGGAAAGGTGGCGGTTCTTGAGGCCGGCCTTGAGGCCGTCCCCCGTCGCCGGCGCGGCGTCCGCGGGATCGCCGGGTGACGCCTTCGTCATGGTCGGCGGTATCGCGCTCATGGGCAGTTTCCTTTGGTTCTCGGGTTGCGAGCCCCCGCATTAGAACTTTTCGAAGGCGTATTTCGGAAGACCCGAATCCGTATCGTTGCATTCACGCGGTGTACCGATCAGGGAGCGTGGCGCGGGTACCCGCCGGGACGTGCCACACTCGGACGCATGCGCGTGTACCTCGGCTCCGACCATGCCGGTTACGAACTCAAGACCCACCTCGTCGAGTGGCTCACGGCCCAGGGCCACGAGCCCGTCGACTGCGGGCCGCACCTCTACGACGCCCAGGACGACTACCCGCCGTTCTGCCTCCGGGCCGCCGAGCGGACCGCCGCAGACGCGGACAGCCTCGGCATCGTGATCGGCGGCTCCGGCAACGGCGAGCAGATCGCCGCGAACAAGGTCAAGGGCGTCCGCGCCGCGCTGGCCTGGAGCGAGCAGACCGCCGCGCTGGGCCGCGAGCACAACAACGCGAACGTGATCGCGGTGGGCGCCCGGATGCACTCCCAGGAGGAGGCGACCAAGTTCGTCGAGGTGTTCCTCGCCACGCCGTACTCGGGTGAGGAGCGTCACACCCGCCGCATCGAGATGCTCAGCCGCTACGAGACGACGGGTGAGCTGCCCGCCATCCCGGCGCACCACCCGCAGCAGGACTGACCACCCGGACGACCGGGGCCCTCCCACCACGCGGCCCCTTCGGACGTCCCCGGGCCCGCCGCACCCGCGGCGGGCCCCTCGCCGTTCCGCCGGTCGTCCGTACCTGCCGTTCCCGTTTGTACCGCCCATACCGTCCGGGGAGGACGCAGTCATGCCCGAGGGGCACACGATCCACCGCCTGGCGGCGGACCACCGCGCCCTCTTCGCGGGCCGCCCGGTCCGGGCGACGAGCCCGCAGGGCAAGTTCTCGGACGGCGCCGCGCTCGTGGACGGCCGGGTGCTGGAGGAGGCGGAGGCGCACGGCAAGCACCTCTTCCTCGGCTTCGGGCCCACCGGCTGGATCCACGTCCACCTCGGCCTTTTCGGCAAGTACACGCTCGGCACCGCCCCCACGCCCCCGCCCACGGACACCGTCCGGCTGCGGCTGGCCGGCCCCGACGCGTACGCCGACCTGCGCGGCCCGACCGCCTGCGCGCTGCTGACGGACGGTGAGAAGCAGGCGATACACGACCGCCTCGGACCCGACCCGCTCCGGGCCGACGAGGACCCCGAGCCGGCCTGGCGGCGGATATCCCGCAGCAGGACGAGCGTCGCCGCCCTGCTGATGGACCAGAAGGTGGTATCCGGGGTCGGCAACGTCTACCGGGCCGAGGTCCTGTTCCGGCATGGAATCGATCCGTACCGGACGGGCCGTGATCTCACCCGGTCCGAATGGGATGCGATCTGGCATGACTTGGTGGCGCTGATGCGCGAAGGCGTGCGGAACAACAGAATCGACACCGTACGGCCCGACCACACCCCGGAGGCCATGGGCCGGCCGCCGCGGGTGGACGACCACGGCGGCGAGGTGTACGTCTACCGGCGGGCCGGACAGCCGTGCCACGTCTGCGGGGAAGAGGTCCGGACGGCCGGGCTCGCCGCCCGCAACCTGTTCTGGTGCCCGGGCTGCCAGCGGACGTGAACACCCGGGGGCGCGCGGCCGGTCGGCACGCCCCCGTCGTACGGCCGGTTCTCCCGCTGTACAGCCATGCGAGGGGCCGTATAACCGATCAGGTGAGCGTCTTTCGCATAGGGTTGCTCCCCGGGTGCCCAGGATTGCACCCCAGGTGCCCCGCGGGCAGCCGTGTCGGCGCGGCGTGAATCGACGCGCCGCCGAATGGGTGGATAAGGTCCCGAAGCAATGACTGGCGGTGCGGAGACCCCGACGGCCCGGATGCGCAAAGCACTGCACCGGGCCCGCACGAGCGTGCGCAAGGCAGGGGTCGACTACTTCCGCGGCGACGGCTCCGACTGGCTGGCCCTCAGCGCCCTCCTCTTCTCCGTACCCGCCCTCGCCGTCGGCACCATCGCCCAGCCCGAATGGTGCGCCCCCGCCGCCCTGGTGCTGCCCATCGTCGCCGGCGGACTGCTGCTCCGCCCCGCCAGCCTCCTCGGCCTCTACGCGTCGGCGGCGACCGCCCTCATCATCGAGTCGGCGGTCCTCGACCCCGACGCGTACGGCGCCGACCGCGTCACCCCCGGCACCATCCTCGTCGTCGCCGCGGTCGGCTTCCTCGGCCTGCTCATCGCCCAGTTCCGCAGCCGCGTCGGCGTCCCGTGGCGGCGCGGCGGAACGATGCTCTTCGACCTCCGCGAGCGCATCCGCGTGCAGAGCAAGCTGCCCGGGCTGCCCCGCGGCTGGCACCGGGAGATGGCCCTCCGGCCCGCCGGCGGGCAGTCGTTCTCCGGCGACTTCGTCGTCGCCGCCCGCACCAACGGCGGCCGGACGCTGGAGGTCGTCCTCACCGACGTCTCCGGCAAGGGCATGGACGCCGCCTCCCGCGCCCTGCTGCTCTCCGGCGCCTTCGGCGGGCTGCTCGGCTCGCTGCCGCCGCACTCCTTCCTCCCCGCCGCCAACGGCTACCTGCTCCGGCAGGACTGGGACGAGGGGTTCGCCACCTCCGTGCACCTGGTGCTGGACCTCGACAGCGGCGACTACGAGCTCTTCTCCGCCGGACACGTGCCCGCGCTCCAGCTCAGCGCCGGCTCCGGCCGCTGGGAGGAGAAGGCGGCCGAGGGGCCGCTGCTCGGCGTCTACGACGGCGCCGAGTTCGACTCCGTCAAGGGGCGGCTGCGCCCCGGCGACGTGCTGATGCTGTTCACCGACGGCCTGGTGGAGACCGCGGAACGCGAGCTGACCGAGGGCATGGACCGGCTGACCGGCGAGGCCGACCGGTACGTCACCACCGGATTCGCGGGCGCCGCCTGGCATTTGATCGAGGCCGTGGCCAAGGACGTCAACGACGACCGGGCCCTGCTGCTGATCTGCCGCGACCGGCGGGACTGAGCCCCGCGCCTCCTGAAGAGGCGGGGTCCTGGCGCGGGGTCACGCGGTGCCGTCGTTGCGGTGTCCGCGCGCGCGTTGATAGACATGTCCGTCCGCCGCGCGCGGTGACGGACGTGTGCGCCGACGCTTCGGCCGACGGTGTTTCCGCCGTTCCATGTCGTCCCGCCGCGTTCGGGACTCATCACGTCAGCACGCCACCACGCAGATCGTGTGCACCACGCGGATCATGATCACCGCGTGCACCACGCTCAGCGCTTTCCACGGGGGGAATCGAACTTGACCACGCCTCAGCCGCCGCACCAGCCGCAGGCGCCCTACGGATACCCGCAGCAGCCCCAGGGCGCCGCCCCGCCGCCGGCCGCGCCGCAGAACCCGTACGCCCAGCAGCCGTACGCGCAGCAGCAGCCGGGCCCGTACCAGGCGCCGCCCGCCGCACCGCAGGGCGACCCGCACGGGGCCCCGTACGGCAACCCGTACGGGAACGCCCCACAGGACGGCAACCCGTACGGGAACGCCCCGCAGGGGAACCCCTACGGGACCGCCGCCCCGCAAGGCCACCCCTACGGGGCCGCCCCGCAGGGAGACCCGTACGGCGCCCCCGGCCCGTACGCTGCCGCGCCGCAGCCGGCGGCCCAGCCGGGCGCGCACGGCAGCTGTCAGATATGCGGCGGGTTCCCGGCCGCCGAGGTGACTGTCCGCCGCCACCAGGGCCTCGTCCTCATGATGCGGTTCTACTCACAGAAGGGCCGCTTCTGCCGGACCTGCGGCACCTCGCTGCTCCGCGACATGACCGCGAAGACCTGCTGGCAGTGGTGGAGCCCGTTCTCGCTGATCATCTTCACGCCGCTGACGCTGCTCTGGAACCTGTTCATGCACGCCAAGCTGCGGAAACTGGCGCCGCCTGCCCCGGGCAGCCACGGACCGCAGGCCGACCCGGGGGTCCCGCTGTTCAGCCGTCCCGGAGTGATCGGTCTGATCGGACCGGTGGGCTGGTACGTGGGGCTGGCGGTCCAGATCGCGCTGCATCTGTAACGGCACCGGTCGCGGAGGCCGCCGCGGCGGGCCGGGGCGGCACGCGGAAGGCCCAGTCCATCCGCGGTTCGATCACCGGACGGAACACCCGCCGCACCGGCGCCGAGCACAACACCGTCACCAGGGCGACGGCGAGGAACGACACCAGGACCTCGCCGGCCGGCCGGCGGATCCAGTCGTACGTGTCGTACCACTCCCACCAGCGCGACAGCTTGATCACGAAGCCGTGCAACAGGAAGCCGTACATCGTCCCGGTGCCCAGCGCCGTGAACCACGTCCGCCGGCGCGGCACCCAGGCCAGGAAGCCCACCGTCAGCGCGGCGGCGCACAGGAAGAGGGCGAAGGTCATCACGGGCGCCGTCCAGGCGGGCTCGCCCAGGTCCCGGACGGTGGCGTTGTGGTAGAACCAGCCGCTGTCCAGCCGCGGGGCCAGCAGGTACGCCGTGGACACCGCGCAGGCGAACAGCGGTACCGCCGCGATCCGCACCCAGCGTCGCCGCACCAGCTCGAAATGGGCGGGCTTGAGGTGCAGGCCGATCACGAAGAACGGCAGGAACTGCATCACCCGCATCACGTCGAACTCGCTGCCCACCTCCGGGGCCAGCATCGCCATGATCGCGACGGCGAAGGAGAGCGGGACGGGCCACCGGACCGTCCGCCAGATCGGCGTCGTCAGCCGCCACAGGAAGAGCGCGGCCAGGAACCAGTTGAGGTACCAGGGTTCCAGCAGGGTGAACGGCTCCGGGTCGGCGCCGTCCTCGGCCAGGTGCTGGAACTCCACATAGGCGAGCTGGAAGATCAGATACGGCACCAGGACGCTGGTGATCAGCCGCTTGACCTTGGGCGGGCTGAGGTCGAAGCCCCGCGAGAAGTAGCCGGAGATCAGGATGAACGCCGGCATGTGGAACGCGTAGACGGCGAGGTACAGCGCCGTCGCGGCCCGGCTGGTGTGGGTGAGCGGTTCCCAGGCGTGGCCGAGCACGACGAGCACGATGGCCAGGTACTTCGCGTTGTCGAAGAACGGGTCGCGCGATACGGCGGCGGAACCGGCCGGGGGCGGGCCGGGAGCGGGGGCCGCGGTACGCGCCGGGGACGTGGCGGTGCGGGACATTCGACGCACCTTAGCGGGGTCGGGCAAAGCGGTGGCAATCCTTCCGCTCGGCCTCCGATCGTCCGCCGTCCGGCCTCTCCGCGCCCGCCGAACGGCCCGACCCTCCGTCGACCGGCCACCGTGGCCGGAAAACGCTCCCTTACGGAGTCGGTCAAATCGTCGATGAATCGTCACACCGCCTCCGTAGGGGGCGAGTTGATGGCACGATGGTGCGGTGGAGCCCGACGAGGTGGTGCTCCAGGGGCCGGGCCAGGTGTCTTCGACCTAGGGTGTGATCAGTTGTGGCCATATCGGTGTCTGCGGTGCTGCTCTTGGCGATCATCCTGGTGATGATGATCCGCGGGGGGAAGATCAAGGCCGGCGCGGCCACCGTCGCCGCCCTCTTCGGCTTCTTCCTGGCGTCGTCGGGCATGGCCCCGTCGATCCACCGGTTCCTCAACTCGCTCGCCCAGACGATCAGCAACATCAAGCTCTGACCCGTCGCCCCCGCCTGGTCACCGGGGAGGGGCGCGACGGCGACACGAGAAACGCCCCCGGCCGGTGGCCGGGGGCGTCGTCCGAGCGGGCGACGGGAATCGAACCCGCGTAGCCAGTTTGGAAGACTGGGGCTCTACCATTGAGCTACGCCCGCGCGTGCCGGTCCCACCCTGACGGGTGTGCGGCACTGACGTGCATCGTAGCGGGTCCGGGCCCCTCGCCGCACACCCCGGTGCCGGCCCGGCCCCCGAGGCCCGACGGCGCCCGTCCCCTGACTCGCCCGCCTCTTTTGCCCCGCGGGTAACCCCCGTGGTCACCGCCATGGTCATCGGCGGCCGGCCCCCACGGTCACGGTGCGGTCAAAGGTCGGCCGGCGCTCCCGCGGGCATGTACCCTACGTGTCGCACCGACGGGGTGTGGCGCAGCTTGGTAGCGCGTCCGCTTTGGGAGCGGAAGGTCGTCGGTTCGAATCCGGCCACCCCGACCAGCAAGATCACATTGTGGGGCTCATCCTGCGTGCGGTTACTATGCAAGCTGCGCGTCTGTGTGTCTCTGTACCGGGCGCGGTCCGCTGAACCTCAGCAGAATCCCAGAAGTCAGCCCCAAGGAGACCGAACCGTGAAGAGCGCCGTGGAGACCCTGAACCCGACTCGGGTTCGGCTCACTGTCGAGGTGCCCTTCGAGGAGCTCAAGCCCAGCCTCGACGCGGCGTACAAGAAGATCAACCAGCAGGTCTCGGTGCCTGGCTTCCGGAAGGGCAAGATCCCGGCCCGGGTCATCGACCAGCGCTTCGGCCGCGGTGCGGTGCTGGAGGAGGCCGTCAACGACGCCCTCCCGAAGTTCTACACCGAGGCCGTCAACGAGGGTGAGCTGAACCCGCTCGGCCAGCCCGAGGTGGACATCACGGAGCTGAAGGACGGCGAGCTGCTGACCTTCACCGCCGAGGTCGACATCCGTCCCGCCCTGGAGATCCCGGACTACTCCGGCATCGAGGTCACCGTCGACGCCGTCGAGGTCACCGACGAGGACGTGGAGAAGTCGGTCGAGCAGCTCCGCGAGCGCTTCGCCACCACCTCCCCGGTCGAGCGCGCCGCCGCCGAGGGTGACATCGTCACCGTGAACCTCGAGGCCAAGGTCGACGGCGAGGTCCTGGAGGACGGCGTCGCCGAGGGTGTCGACTACACCATCGGCTCCGGCCAGCTGCTCGACGGCATCGACGAGGCCGTCACCGGCCTGGAGGCCGGCGGCACCGCCACCTTCACCTCCGAGCTCAAGGGCGGCAGCGCCGAGGGCAAGGAGGCCGAGGTCAAGGTCGACGTCACCGCGGTGAAGTCCCGCGAACTGCCCGCCCTGGACGACGAGTTCGCCCAGCTCGCGAGCGAGTTCGACACGCTGGAGGAGCTCAAGGCGGACAGCCGTGAGCGTCTCGCCCGGATGAAGAAGTTCGACCAGGCCACCCAGGCCCAGGAGAAGGTGCTCGACGAGCTCCTGAAGCTGGTCGAGGTCCCGATGCCGGAGAAGCTCCTCGAGGACGAGGTCAACACCCGGAAGCACAACCTCGAGCACCACCAGCTGGGCCAGATGGGCCTCACCCTGGCGAAGTACCTGGAGATCCAGGGCAAGTCCGCCGAGGAGTTCGACGCCGAGCTCAAGGAGCAGGCCGAGAAGGGCATCCGCACCCAGTTCGTCCTGGACGAGATCGTCAACAAGGAGAAGCTGTCGGTCGGCCAGGACGAGCTCACCGAGCACCTGATGCGCCGTGCCCAGTCCTCCGGCATGAGCCCCGACCAGTTCGCCCAGGCCGTCGTCGAGCAGGGCCAGGTCCCGATGCTCGTCGGTGAGGTCGCCCGCGGCAAGGCGCTCGCGACCGTCGTCGAGGCCGCCACGGTCAAGGACTCCAACGGCGAGGTCGTCGACCTGGAGGACGGCGAGGACGAGGCGGAGGCCACCGAGGCCGCCACCGAGACCGCCGAGGCCGCCGAGGCGAAGAACGAGGGCTGAGCCCCCGAACGCCCACCGGCCGCGCTCCGCGCCCGCCGCGCCCCCTGTGGTGCGGCGGTGCGCGGGGACGGCCTTCCGGGACGGGCCCGGACGCTACCCCGCCGCCGGCCGGCGTGGGTCGTGTCCGGGCCCGTCCTGGCTCCGGGCGCCGGTCCGGAGTGAGTGGGAGCCGGTCCGGTACGAGCGGGCGCCAATTCTGGACGAGCGGGCGCCGGTCCGGCGCGAGCGGGGGCCGATTCCGCACGAGCGGGAGCCGCGCCGGGTGGCGAGCCCGGTGCGCGGAGGGGCGCACCCGGCCCCTCGGGCGCCGTCGGCGGTGGCCCCACAGGGCCGTACCGGCCGGAACCTGCGCTCAGAGCGAACAGTTCCTCATGCGGGATGGCGCCCGCCGACCAGCGCGTTAGGGTCCGTAGATACGAGGGCAGGGGAGACTTTGAGCGCGCCGGACCGTACCGGCCCGAAGCCCCCCGGCCCCGAGTGAAGACGCGGAGACGGCCCGTTGCCGTCAGAGACGAGCAGGTGGATCACGTGACGAATCTGATGCCTTCCGCCGCCGGCGGACCTTCCATCGGTGGTGGCCTCGGCGACCAGGTCTACAGCCGACTGCTCGACGAGCGGATCATCTTCCTGGGCCAGCAGGTCGACGACGACATCGCCAACAAGATCACGGCCCAGCTGCTGCTCCTTGCCGCCGACCCCGACAAGGACATCTACCTCTACATCAACAGCCCCGGCGGCTCGGTGACGGCCGGCATGGCGGTCTACGACACCATGCAGTACATCCCGAACGACGTGGTCACCATCGGCATGGGCCTCGCGGCCTCGATGGGCCAGTTCCTGCTGACCGGCGGCACCCCGGGCAAGCGCTTCGCGCTGCCCAACACCGACATCCTCATGCACCAGGGCTCCGCGGGCCTCGGCGGCACCGCCTCGGACATCAAGATCCAGGCCGAGCAGCTGCTCCGCACCAAGAAGCGCATGGCGGAGATCACCGCGCACCACACCGGTCAGACCGTGGAGACGATCATCCGCGACGGCGACCGCGACCGCTGGTTCAGCGCGGAGGAGGCGAAGGCGTACGGGATCATCGACGAGATCATCACCCACGCCTCCGGCGTTCCGGGCGGCGGCGGCACCGGGGCCTGAGCCCCGGGAGTCCCGGGTCTGACCCCCGGGAGCCCGGGGCCGGCCCCCGGGAGTACCGCCCGACCGTCGAATCCCAGCCAACGACCGCCATCAGGATGGTGAACACCCGCATGAACAACTTCCCCGGCAGCGGCCTCTACACGGGCCCGCAGGCGCAGTTCTCCGGCCTGCCCGCCGAGAGTCGTTACGTCGTCCCCCGCTTCGTCGAGCGCACCTCCCAGGGGGTCCGCGAGTACGACCCGTACGCGAAGCTCTTCGAGGAGCGCGTGATCTTCCTCGGCGTGCAGGTCGACGACGCCTCCGCCAACGACGTCATGGCGCAGCTGCTGTGCCTGGAGTCGATGGACCCCGACCGGGACATCTCGATCTACATCAACTCGCCCGGCGGCTCGTTCACCGCGCTGACGGCGATCTACGACACGATGCAGTTCGTGAAGCCGGACATCCAGACGGTCTGCATGGGCCAGGCCGCCTCCGCCGCGGCGATCCTGCTGGCCGCCGGCACCCCGGGCAAGCGCATGGCGCTGCCCAACGCCCGCGTCCTGATCCACCAGCCGTCCAGCCAGACGGGCCGTGAGCAGCTCTCCGACCTGGAGATCGCGGCGAACGAGATCATGCGGATGCGGACGCAGCTGGAGGAGATGCTGGCCAAGCACTCCACCACGCCGATCGAGAAGATCCGCGACGACATCGAGCGCGACAAGATCCTCACGGCCGAGGACGCGCTCGCGTACGGTCTCGTCGACCAGATCGTCTCGACGCGCAAGTCGTCCGTCGCGGTCTGACGTGACAGCCCGGGAAACGGTCCGCGACCGGCTCCCGGGCACTGTGCCGCCGGTACCCCCCTTGGCCGAGTAGGTGCGAGGGGGGCCCGCACGGGGGGCCCGGCAAGGTACCGTCGATAGGCAAGCACTCGGGTTCGCAGAGCAAGGCGGATCCCAGGCGAAGGGGAAGCACCTCGTGGCACGCATCGGTGACGGCGGCGACCTGCTCAAGTGCTCGTTCTGCGGGAAGAGCCAGAAGCAGGTGAAGAAGCTCATCGCGGGTCCTGGTGTGTACATCTGCGACGAGTGCATCGACCTCTGCAACGAGATCATCGAGGAAGAGCTCGCGGAGACCTCCGAGGTGCGCTGGGAGGAACTGCCCAAGCCCCGGGAGATCTACGAGTTCCTCGAGGGGTACGTCGTCGGCCAGGAGGCCGCCAAGAAGGCCCTCTCGGTGGCCGTCTACAACCACTACAAGCGCGTCCAGGCCGGCGAGGCCGGCGGGCGCGACCGTGACGACGCCATCGAGCTGTCCAAGTCCAACATCCTGCTGCTCGGCCCGACCGGGTCCGGCAAGACGCTGCTGGCGCAGACGCTCGCCCGCATGCTGAACGTCCCGTTCGCCATCGCGGACGCCACGGCGCTGACCGAGGCGGGCTACGTGGGCGAGGACGTCGAGAACATCCTGCTGAAGCTGATCCAGGCCGCCGACTACGACGTCAAGAAGGCCGAGACCGGCATCATCTACATCGACGAGATCGACAAGGTCGCCCGAAAGAGCGAAAATCCGTCGATCACTCGGGACGTCTCCGGCGAGGGCGTGCAGCAGGCCCTGCTGAAGATCCTTGAGGGCACCACGGCCTCGGTGCCCCCGCAGGGCGGCCGGAAGCATCCGCACCAGGAGTTCATCCAGATCGACACGACGAACGTGCTGTTCATCGTGGGCGGCGCGTTCTCCGGCCTGGAGAAGATCATCGAGTCGCGGGCGGGCGCCAAGGGCATCGGCTTCGGCGCGACCATCCGCTCCAAGCGCGAGATCGAGGCGAGCGACCAGTTCCAGGAGGTCATGCCGGAGGACCTGGTCAAGTTCGGCATGATCCCGGAGTTCATCGGCCGGCTGCCGGTGATCACCAGCGTGCACAACCTCGACCGCGCGGCCCTACTCAAGATCCTCGTCGAGCCGCGCAACGCGCTGGTCAAGCAGTACCAGCGCCTCTTCGAACTCGACGGCGTGGAGCTGGACTTCGACCGCCCGGCGCTGGAGGCCATCGCCGACCAGGCGATCCTGCGCGGCACCGGCGCGCGGGGCCTGCGGGCCATCATGGAGGAGGTCCTCCAGTCGGTGATGTACGAGGTGCCGTCCCGGAAGGACGTCGCCCGGGTCGTCATCACGGCGGACGTCGTGCAGTCGAACGTCAACCCCACCCTGGTGCCGCGCACCCGCGGCAACGAGCCGGGCTCGGGGGAGCGGCACGAGAAGAGCGCGTAGCGCGCACGGGCAAGTCGCGGGCGCCCGGCCCCGGTTCCTCGAACCGGCGGCCGGGCGCTTCGTCGTGTGCCTTCAGAGCGCCCTGTGCAGGGACGCGGCCAGGGCGTCGACGAACGCGTCGCGGGTGGCGGCCGGCAACAGGTCCAGGGAGAGGTACGGGTTGAGGTCCTCCAGCTCGACGAGGAGCAGCCCGCCCTCCGGCGTACGGCAGGCGTCGACGCGCTGGATGCCGTGGTCGGTGCCGTTCCACTCGACGAAGCGGCGGGCGAACGCGAGGTCGGCGGCGGTGGCCTCGTACGGCTCCAGGGCCCAGCGGCGGGCCGGGTCGGGGGCGTACAGCGCGTACTGGAAGGCGTCGTCGACGAAGTAGAACGACACCTCGTACGCGAAGCGGACGCGCGGCTGGACGAGGACCTCCCCGTCCGTGACACCGTCCATGAGGCCTTCCGCGAGCCGCTCGCGGGGTACGAACTCCAGGCCTATCGAGTCGGCGCCCAGCTTCGGCTTGACCGCGTACTCGTCGACGACCGGGAGCCGGCCGACGTCCGCCGCCCGGTCGACGGTCGGGATGACCGGGTAGCCGGCGGCGGTGAGGTCGAGCAGGTACTGCTTGCCCGCCATGTCGCCCTTGCCGGTGAGCCGGTTGTGGATGCGGGTGCCCCGGCGGGCGGCCTCGGCGCGGAAGTGGTCGTACGCGGCCTGGTAGTTGAGCACCGGGCCGCTGTTGCGGACGACGACGAGGTCGAAGCCGTCCATCAGCGCGACGGCGTCCAGCGGGTGGCAGAGCGCGATGTCGAACCGCTCGCGGAGCCGGGAGGTCAGGAAGACGTCCTCGTCGCAGTACCGGCGCCCCTTGGCCTCGTAGGCGAGGTCGGTGACGTAGAGGACGCGGGGGCGGGCGGGCGCCCCCGCGGAGGGTGCTGCGGTCATGACGGGCTCCTGACGGTGGTGCGAGTTCCGTCAACGTACCTGGTCAGGGGCGTGGCCCGCCTTCGATTTGGCCTCGGCTCAGGTCCCGGCCTCGGCCCTGACCTCCTTGCGCAGCCGGGCGAGTTCCTCGGCGGCCTGCTCCAGGGAGACCGGCCGGCCGCCGTCCCGCATCGTCGCGGCGCCCAGGCCGATCAGGAAGGCGGTGGTGCTGTGGTCGGCCCACATGCAGAAGGGCAGTTCGACCTCGACGGGCTTGGAGAGCAGCCCGCCGTTGCGCGTGATCCGCATGTTCTGGCATTTCATCACCGCGTCGTCGAGCCCCTTCGGGTGGGCGTCCTGCGGGGAGCCGACGAACTTGCCGTCGATGTCGCCCTTCGGACCGTCGGCGAACTTCCGGAACAGGCGGTCCAGTGTCGCGCCGGGGTCGTCGATGCGTCCCCAGGCGCCTTGGTAGAACAGGCGGCGCTCGCTCGGGCCGTCGCCGCGGGAGTAGTAGGCGCCGATCTCGTGGGAATCCCTGATCCCCAGCTCCGCGTTCTCCTTGCGGTTGTCGGCGTCGTCGTCCTTGCCCGGCTGCTCCTCCGCCTTCTTGTAGTCGCCGAGCACGGTCTCGGGGGCGGTGAGCCGGTAGCGGACGGTGTCGCCTTCGTCGCCGAAGTAGAGGAGACCGCCGACGGCCGCGCCGACCAGCACCAGGACGCCGGCGGCCAGGCCCAGGGCCTTGCCCTTGCCTCGCCCGCCGGGCGGGATCGGGGTCGGGGGCGGGGTCGGGGCCGGATACGGCGGCTGCGCGGGCGGTGGTCCGTAGGGGGCCGGCTGCGTCACTTGCCCACCTCGACGCGGACCTCGTCGCGGAGCTTCACGGCCTGCTCGGCCGCCTGCTGAAGGGTGGTGGCACCGCCGCCCATCGCGGACGCCAGATCGACGTGCATGACGACGGCGGTGGTGCTGTGGTCGGCCCAGGCGCAGAGCGGGGCCTTGAAGTTCGAGGGCGCGCCGCCGGAGGAGGCGCCGTCGCCGGCGGTCTTCACGTACTGGCACTTCATCACGGCGTTCCCCAGGCCCTGCGGGGTGACCTTCTCCGGGCTGCCCTCCAGCTCGCCCTTGCCGTCCTTGCCGTCCTTGGATTCCTTCTCCAGGGACTTGCCCATGAGGACGAAGAGCCGGTCGAGGGTCTTCTCAGGGTTCTTGATCTTCCCGTGGACGCCGTTGAAGAACAGGTACTTCTGGGAGAGGCCCTGGCCGGACTCGTAACCGGCGCCCGTCTTCTCCGCGTCGGCGACGCCCAACTCGGCGGCGTTCTCCTTGCCGTCGGGCCCGAAGCCCTTGCTGGACTCGCTGGGGTCCTTCTTGTAGTCGCCGAGCACGGTGTCCGGCGCGGTCAGCCGGTACCGCTTCCCGTCGTCGGGCACGGAACCGCCGCCGCCGTCCTTCTTGATGAAGAAGAACCCGCCGACGAGCGCGCCCACGACGGTCAGCACACCGACGGTGATGCCGATCGCCTTGCCCTTGCCCGAGCGCCGCGGGGGTATGGGCGGCGGGTACGCCCCGTACGGCCCGGGCATGCCGGGCTGCTGCGGGTACGCCCCGTACGGCCCGGCCTGCGGCGGTTGCCCGTACGGGGGCGCCGGGGGCTGCTGCGGGGGCATCGGCGGCTGCCCGTACGGGTTCGGCTGCTGCTGAGGCGGTTGGCCCGGAGGGTACCCATAGCCCGGCTGCCCGCCTGGCGCACCCGCACCCTGCCCGTAGGGGTTGGGCGGGGTCGGCTGCCCGTACGGGTTGGGCTGGTCTGAACTCATGTCTTTCCCTTCGGAACCGAACGCCTCACGGCGCTTGCTACTTCTCCTTGCGGACCTCGTTGCGGATCTTCGCGGTGGCCTCGGCCAGTTCCTCGGCGGTCATGGCGTCGGCGGTGGAGCCGGTGCCCGAGCCGAAGGAGGAGCTGCTCTTGGACGATCTGTTGACCACGATCCCGAAGGTGCTGCCGTCACCCCAGAGGCACTGGCTGATCCGCGCTTCGCTGCTGTAGGAGCCGTAGCTTGAGGTCATCTTCTTGAGGTTGCACTTCATCACCGCTCCGTCGAAGCCGGAGGGGTGGAACTCCGTGTACGGCGTGACGGTTTCGAACCGCGAGCTGGGCGAGCTCTTGTCCAGGTCGGCGATCATGTCGTTGACCGCCTTCTTCGGGTCCGACACGTTGCCGTAGACCCCGGTGACGTTGAGATCCACCTTGGCGTCACTGGTGTAGGCGGCGGATACGGCTTCGGCGTTGGTAATGCCGTGTTCCCGCGTCTTGTCGTCGTTGGTCTTCTTGGGCGAGCTGGAGCCGGATCCCGGCTTCTTGGTGTACTTGCCGTCCAGCAGCTTCTCCGGCAGCACGATCGTGTACGCGCCGCCGTCGCCGCCCTTGCCGAGGAACATGTAGCCGCCGCCCGCGAGGGCGCCGACCACCAGGACGATGCCGAGGACGATGGCGATCGTCTTGCCCTTGCCGCCGCTCTGCGGGGGGATCGGTGGCGGGTACGGGCCGGGCATGCCGGGCTGCTGGCCGTAGGGGGCCTGGGGCGGCTGGCCGTAGGGGCCCGGCTGGGGCGGGGGTGCGCCGTAGGGGCCGGGCTGTGCCGGCGGGGGCGCGCCGTACGGGCCGGCCTGGGGCGGCGGCGGGGGGTAGCCGTAACCGGGCTGGCCGGGGGCGCCGCCCTGGCCGTAGGGGTTGGGGCCCTGCGGGGGCTGCGGGGGCTGGCCGTAGGGGCCCGGCTGGTTGAAGCTCATGGTGTGGGGTGTCTCTCTCGACGTGTGTGGGGGGACAGGGCGGAGTTCCGCGTCATCCTTTCCGATGCCTTATCCCGGCTTTACCTCGGGTAGGCAACGGTTTCGGCACAGCCGTAGGGGGACGGGACGATCGCCGTGAAGGCGGGCGGGGGAACGGCGGCCGGGAATGTGGGGCCGGCCGCGGCACGTGGGCGCGGGCGCCCGGATCCGGGCATCCGGATGTGACTCATCGCGTTCTCTCCCCCCGTCGCGACCGCTCCCCGCGGTCGCTACTTCTTCTCGCGCGCTTCGTTCCGCACCTTAGCCGTCGCCTCCGACAGCGCTTCGGCCGACATCACCTCGCCGGTGGCGCCCGGGTTCTCACGGCCGTTGGGCGGGAGGCCGTCGAAGGTCATGACCATGTGCTGGACGCCGCCCACGGCGCTGGTGTCCGCCCAGTAGCACTGGCTGGTGTCGAGCCTGACGGAAACGGTGCCCGGTGCGCGCGTGCTTTTCGAGGACGTGCACTTCATGATCACGCCGTCGAAGCCCGGCGGGTGGAACTCGGTCCAGGGGGTGACCGTGCGGAACTTGCGGCCGGGTGCGTCGGCAGGGGACCTCGCGGCGCCCTCCTCCGACTTCGAGACCAGCGCGTCCAAGACCTTCCGCGGGTCGGCTATGCGGCCGCTCACTCCGTAGACGTTGAGGTTCTGCTTCTTGCTGTTGACGTACTGGCCCATGAAGCCCTTGCCGTCGGTGATGCCCAGTTCCTTGGCCTGTGTGTCGCCGTCCAGGTCCTCGGCCCCGTCTCCGGGGCCGGGCCGGTCGGCGTCCCTGGTGTAGGCGCCGTCGAGGAGGTGGTCGGGTAGGGCGATCGTGTACGGCGCCGCGCCATCGCCGTCGCCGCCCTGGAACCAGAGGACGCCGCCCACGGCCGCGCCCGCGACGAGGAGGGCCGTGCCGCCGGCCAGGAGGGCCGTTCGGCGGCCTCCGCTTTTCGGAGAAGGGGTGGAGGAGGGTGTGCTCATCGGGCGCCGTTCTTCGGTGATTTCCGGGGATCCGGGAGGTGCTCTGTGCTGCTGTTCTGTGCCGCGTGGGGCGGGTGTGGTGTTTGGGTCAGTTTCCCCCTACACGTCTCGGGGTCCGGTTCCGGGTCGGGTCAGGGGTAAACGGGTTCGTGGCGGGCGGCCCCGGCCCCGTAGAATTTCCCCCGTGACCGAGAACACTCAGCAGCAACACGACAGCGTCCCCGAACTGCCGACCCAGTACGCGCCGGCCGAAGTAGAGGGGCCGCTGTACGAGCGCTGGGTAGAGCGGGGCTACTTCACGGCCGACGCGACGAGCGACAAGAAGCCGTACACGATCGTCATCCCCCCGCCCAACGTCACCGGCTCCCTCCACCTGGGCCACGCCTTCCAGCACACGCTGATGGACGCCCTCACCCGCCGCAAGCGGATGCAGGGCTACGAGGCGCTGTGGCTGCCGGGCATGGACCACGCCGGCATCGCCACGCAGAACAAGGTCGAGCAGCAGCTCGCCGAGGAGGGCAAGTCCCGCCACGACCTCGGCCGGGAGGCGTTCGTCGACCGCGTCTGGCAGTGGAAGGAGGAGTACGGCGGCAAGATCCTCGGCCAGATGCGCCGGCTCGGCGACGGCGTCGACTGGTCGCGCGAGCGCTTCACCATGGACGAGGGCCTCTCCAAGGCCGTCCAGACGATCTTCAAGAAGCTCTACGACGACGAGCTGATCTACCGCGCCGAGCGCATCATCAACTGGTGCCCCCGCTGCCTCACGGCCATCTCCGACATCGAGGTGGAGTACCAGGAGGACGACGGCGAGCTCGTCTCCATCCGGTACGGCGAGGGGGACGAGTCGCTGGTCGTTGCCACCACCCGCGCCGAGACGATGCTGGGTGACACGGCCGTCGCCGTCCACCCGGAGGACGAGCGGTACGCGCACCTCGTCGGCAAGCAGATCAAGCTGCCGCTGACGGACCGCACGATCCCCGTCGTCGCCGACACGCATGTCGACCCGGAGTTCGGCACCGGTGCCGTCAAGGTGACCCCGGCGCACGACCCCAACGACTTCGCCATCGGCCAGCGGCACGACCTGCCGTCGATGACGGTCATGGACGAGCGCGGCGTCATCACCGTGCACGGCCCGTTCCTCGGCCTGGACCGCTTCGAGGCCCGGTCGGCGATCGTCGGCGCGCTGCGCGAGCAGGGCCGGATCGTCGCCGAGAAGCGCCCGTACGTCCACTCCGTCGGCCACTGCTCGCGCTGCAGCACGACCGTCGAGCCGCGGCTGTCGATGCAGTGGTGGGTCAAGGTCGGTCCGCTGGCACAGGCCGCCGGCGACGCCGTCCGCGACGGCCGGGTGAAGATCCACCCGGAGGACATGTCGAAGCGCTACTTCGACTGGGTCGACAACATGCACGACTGGTGCATCTCGCGCCAGCTGTGGTGGGGCCACCGCATCCCGGTCTGGTACGGCCCCGAGGGCCAGGTCGTCTGCGTCGGCCCGGACGAGGAGCCGCCGTCCGGCGAGGGCTGGCACCAGGACACCGACGTTCTCGACACCTGGTTCTCCTCCGGCCTGTGGCCGTTCTCCACGCTCGGCTGGCCGGAGAAGACGCCGGACCTGGCGAAGTTCTACGCCACCGACGTCCTGCTCACCGGCCACGACATCATCTTCTTCTGGGTCGCCCGGATGATGATGTTCGGCCTCTACGCGATGGACGGCGTCGCGCCGTTCCACACCATCGCCCTCACCGGCCTGGTGCGCGACGAGCGCGGCAAGAAGATGTCCAAGTCCTTCGGCAACGTCGTCGACCCGCTGGACTGGATGGACCAGTACGGCTCCGACGCCGTCCGGTTCACCCTGGCCAAGGGCGCCAACCCCGGTACCGACGTGCCGATCGGCGAGGACTGGGTCCAGGCGTCCCGCAACTTCGCCAACAAGATCTGGAACGCGACGCGGTTCGCGCTGATGAACGGCGCCACCGTCGAGGGCGAGCTCCCGGCCGCCGAGCGGCTGTCGGCGACCGACCGGTGGATCCTCTCCCGGCTGAACGCGACCGTCGCCGAGGTGGACGCGTACTACGAGGACTACCAGTTCGCCAAGGTGTCCGACGCCCTCTACCACTTCGCGTGGGACGAGGTCTTCGACTGGTACGTCGAGCTGTCCAAGACCACGTTCATGGGCGGCGGCGAGCAGGCGAAGGTGTCGGCCCGTGTCCTCGGCGAGGTCCTGGACGTCACCCTCAAGCTGCTCCACCCGATCGTCCCCTTCGTCACCGAGGCGCTGTGGACGACGCTCACCGGCAAGGAGTCGCTCGTCGTCGCCGAGTGGCCGAAGGACGGTGGGTTCCGCGACGCGGCGGCCGAGGCGGAGATCGAGAACCTCCAGCAGGTGATCACCGAGGTCCGCCGGTTCCGTGCGGACCAGGGGCTCCAGCCGGGGCAGCGGGTGCCGGCGCGGCTCGGCCTGTCCGGTACCGCCCTTGCCGCGCATGAGGGTGCGATCCGGCAGCTGCTGCGTCTGCAGCCGGCCGGTGAGGAGTTCCAGGCGACCGCGAACCTCACCATCGGTGGGGCGACTGTCGCCCTGGACCTGTCCGGGACGATCGACGTCGAGGCGGAGCGGAAGCGGCTTGCCAAGGCGTTGGCGGCGGCTGAGAAGGAGAAGTCTCAGGCGACGGCCAAGCTTGGGAACGAGGCGTTCCTGGCGAAGGCCGCCGAGGCGGCCGTCGAGAAGATTCGCACTCGCCTTGCGAAGGCGGAGGCTGACATCGAGCGGATCAGCGCTCAGCTGGCGGCGCTGCCGGGCGCGTAGGCGCGTTCGGGGGCCCGCCCCTGGGGGCGGGATGGGGATTGCCCCTGTCCCGCCCCTTCGCCGTTTCCTGGGGCTGCGCCCCAGCCCCCCGAAACCGCGCTCCGCGCGGTTGTCCTCAAACGCCGGACAGGCTGAAGTGGGCGCTCAGCCCCAATCCAGCCCGTCCGGCGTTTG